>JBJTUI010000791.1:0-17041 GCA_046080625.1 Elainella sp.
GTCGTTTTCGAAGAAGGTGGAGAATCACATGGGAGCGATCTGGTACTTCATCCACCACTACAATGAGTCGATACGTTTGGAATCATGTGAATGCTAGCCTAGACCGCTTATTCTCTATCCTTTACGAAATACCACTACCGAAAATTGATATAAAATGTTTGACACAGTTTAGGAATGGAGTTGACACAGAGCTGTGATCTGCGGTTGGTATGGTGACAAATTAGAAAGATTTCCAGCGGTGGCAACCCAGCTCAGGAATTTCCCGGTAGTCAGGGGCCAGCATTCAGGGAACATATCTAATTACGTTTCAGGTCCTATGCATCACAACATCAGCCTATCGCTCGTCAACCTGCTCTGTGGAACAGTCCTGCTCACGGGTTGCCCACAGCAGTCTGTGAAATCTGTGGCTTCAGCCCAGACAGCAGCCCAGACAGCAGCCCAATCCGCCCAAACTCCCCCAGCTTCCGGGACTCCCATCGCCCATGCTGCTCTACCTAGACAGAACAGTGTTCTAGCCAACCCACCGATCCGTCCCCTCGCCAGCCTTTCCCCAGTCCACTCCAGTTCGCCAGCCGCGCCAGTCGATCTCTCGCCCGCGTCACCTACGGCAATTGACCAGATCAGCGAACAGATCATCAGCTATTCCAGTGCGACCCTAGGAGCTACACGCAGCTATGGCCTGATTTTGCCGCCCAATTACAGTCAACAGAGCAGCCGGCGCTATCCAGTGATCTTTCTGCTCCACGGCGGCCATGGCGACCAGACCGATTGGCTCAATCCCCAGAAGGGCGATGCGCTCGCTACCCTGAAGCAGCTCTACAAAACCAACAAACTGCCGCCCAGCATTGTGATCACGCCCGACGGCAACGACCACCGGGGCACCAGCCCCTACTGGGACCCCAGTATATTGATGGTCCCAACGGCAAGGTTTCAACGGCTTTAGGAGATGAGCTGGTCAAGCTGGTGCAGAGCCGCTACCGCACCCTGACGGCTCCAGCCTATTGGGCGATTGGCGGGCTGTCATCTGGCGGCTGGGGGGCCGTGAATGTTGGACTACATCACCCCAATCATTTCTCAATCCTGTTCAGCCACAGCGGCTACTTTGTCGATAAGAGCAGTGCAGCCAATAGTCCGATGTCGTATATCAAGACGTTACCCAGTTCGACCCAGCAGAGCCTGCGGATCTACCTCGACACAGGCACCTCAGACCAGGACTATTTGCAGCAGGCGGAGGCGTTTCACCAGGAATTAAATCGGCTCCAGATTAGCAATGTACTGCAAACCTTCCCCGGTTCCCACAGCTGGAGCTACTGGCGGCAGCATCTGGCCGATTCTCTCACCTATGTGGGTGAGCAGTTCAGAGCGGGCTGATCGGTTCAGATACATCAATCTGTAGCAAGTATTACTCTTTTACTTGATGCAGCAGGCGTCTCTGGACGGATGAGGCCAGCCTGGCGCTTCGCTACCTTAAAGCCAGGTGTGAAGACCAATCACGCCTTCACAGGATCGACTCCTGTACACCGACTCCTGTACCGATCGCTGGAGGGAAAATACAATGACGCTAATGCGATGGGAACCCTTTCACGAACTAGACGCGATGCAGCGGCAAATGAATCGGTTGTTCGACCAGATGATGTCCTATGGTATGGCGTCCGATCGCCGGTCACCAGAAGGGTCAGAGGGATTTAGCTTCGTGCCCGCTGCGGAAATCCACGAAACGCCTGAAGCCGTAATGCTGAAAATGGAAGTGCCTGGTATCGACCCTGCCGATCTGGATGTGCGAGTCACGGCAGAAGCGGTAGCGGTGAGCGGTGAGCGGCGTTCGGAGCTGCGCAACGAGGATAAGGGGATGCGGCGCTCTGAGTTTCGCTACGGCAGATTTCAGCGGATTATCCCGCTCCCGGCCCGAATTCAGAACGACAGGGTGCAGGCCGACTTCAAAAACGGTGTGCTGCATTTGACGATGCCTAAAGCTGAGGAAGAGAAGAATCGAGTTGTAACAATTAATTTGGTTGGTCAGAGTCAGCAGGACGAGATCTCCCAGAGCCAGTCTGGGCATGAGTCAGCCAACCAGGCTGTAAATCAACCAGTGAACCAGTCGGCGAGGCAGTCGGCGAGGCAGTTTATGAGCCATGCTGCAAATCGACCTGTAAATCAACCTGTGGATCACTCTGCCGGACAATCAACGCCTAACCTGCAGGTGAGCTAGGGTGCAAGTGCGGGTGTAACCAACTAACTGGAAATCTGCTTAAGCCGAAAAGCTAATTCATTCGGGTAAGTAGCTGGGCTTGATTAAATTGAAGATGGTTTTAGGGGAGTACAGAGGGCTTGCCCTCTGTTGGGGGCGCAGCCCCCAAACCCCCACTATCCTCCAAATATTTGCACCTACCTACTTAGAATAATTCATCTGGGTACAAATAGTATGGCACATCATACCGATACCGAAAATGCGAAAACCCTGCGCGAGTTTCGCGAGGCCGTGAATATGTCGGCCAAAGAGCTAGAGAACTGGTTAGAAACAGCAGACTCCCAGGCGGTTGGCTATAAAGCAGAAGGCCAAAGTGAATCGACAGGGCATGAATCGGGCCGCTTGATTGTGAAATTGCTCCAGCAGGATGACTACAGCGAGGCAGATTATGACCAAATGCGGCGAGTGGTCAGCTATGTGCATCGCCATTTGGCCCAGAAGCCTGCCAACGACATCGAGCATAGCCGCTGGCGCTATTCGCTGAAAAACTGGGGCCACGATCCGCTCAAGCAAAAGAGCCGCAAATGAACAGAAGCCGCGAGGCTTGCATCCAGTTCTTGCTTCCAGCCCTTACCTCCAGCAAACTCCTGCTTTAGGCAGTTGGTCAATCGACTGAACTCCAGGTAAAATCAGCGGTGCCAACTGAACGCGGGAGAAGCAGATGATAGAACGGGTATTGGTGACGGGAGCCACGGGCGGCGTTGGGCAAATCACTGTAGCCAAACTGCTGGAAAAGGGCTATCAGGTGCGCGTTTTGACCCGCAGCGCTGCCAAGGGCGAGCAGATGTTTGCCAAACAGGTTGAAGTATCGCTGGGCGATCTGCTTGACCCGGCTACTCTGCCAGTCGCTATGACCGACATTGATGCCCTGATCTGCTGCACGGGCACCACGGCCTTTCCCTCAGAAAAGTGGCAGTTTCAGTTCGAGTCGGACGCCAGTTCGCCCCAGCGGCTGCTGGAATGGGCGGGTCTGCTGTTTAACGGCGACGAACGCCAGCGCAAGGCCCGCAATGGCCCTCAGCAGGTGGATGCGGAGGGAGTGAAGGCTCTAGTGGCGGCAGCTCCCCGGTCACTGAATCGGTTTGTGTTTGTCTCGTCCTGCGGGGTGCAGCGCAAAACCCAGTTTCCCTACAGCGTCTTGAATGCCTACGGGGTGCTGGATGCCAAACAGCAGGGCGAGCAGGCGATTATCAGCTCGGGGTTGCCCTACACGATCATTCGCCCCGGACGGCTGATCGACGGTCCCTTCACCTCCTACGACCTCAACACCCTGCTCAAGGCCAGCACGGACGGTAAACAGGGCGTGGTGTTGGGTACGGGCGACACTCTCAACGGTCAGACCAGCCGAATTGATGTAGCGGCGGCCTGCGTCGAATGCCTCAGCGCACCCAGCGCCGTCAACAAAACTTTTGAGCTGATCAATCAGGGCAGCCGTCCAGTTGATTTGGATTGGGCCGCCCTGTTTGCTGGCTTGGCTTAAGCTGGTTGCAAGGGAGCGCCCAACTGACTGCCTCCTAATATCAGATCCTGCTGAATCGCCATACTATTGTACGGGTGGGTTTAGCGAGCGAAATCGAAGCAGCACCGAGAGATGAGGGCGAAACCCACCCCTACCGGATCTATGGCTAATCAAACGGATTTGATGTAAGTAGGTAGGCTCAATTAAATGGCACACCGAAATTCCGGGTTTCGACGGCTCGGCTGAGCTCGCGGCTCGAGTGAGCCTCGCCGAACTCCGAACGCCTTCGCTCAACCCTCTTCCAGCGAGTATTTGAGCATTGAGCGTAGTCGTATAGCCTGCGGCATCCAAGAAAGGCGTAGCCTACCGGAGGCATAATGCGTATTTAAAGTAATCCAGCCCGCCTCCTAGCTGACCAGTAACGCCACCGGGAAATGCTGGAGAACTTCGCTCAGGGGCAGCGAGTGACCGACGCTGATTGGCTGGGCGGTCAGCAGGTTTTTCCAGCTGGAGCTTGACTCTGCCGGGAGCTGGATCGCCGTGTCCTGCCAGCAGTCGCCCAGGGGGTATTCGCCAGGTTTGACCAGGGCCGTACAGAAGCGCGGCACAACGGTAATCACACTCGTCTCGCCAGCGGTGCGGGCAAAGGCGATCACATGGTCGGCATAGCGTCCGGTCACGCTCAGGGGCTGGTAGTCGCCGGACTGGAACACCGCTGGATAGGCAGCTCTGGCCTTGAGGGTCTGGTAGACCAGAAACAGCTTGATGCGGCCATCTTCGGGAGCGGCGAGCAGGTCTGGGGTGAGGGCAAAAATATCGCCCAATACGCGGGTTTTGATTTCCTCCAGGTAGACCTGCCGGATCGAGAAGTCAACCGGGCGGCGATTGTCGGGGTCTACGAGGCTGAAGTCCCAAAGCTCGCTGCCCTGGTAAAAATCGGGGACGCCGGGAGTCGTCAGCTTCAGCAGGGTCTGGGCCAGGGAGTTGATCACGCCATAGCGGGCTACCTGCTGCTGGAAAGGCCGTATCGCGGACAGGAACGAGTTGTTCTCGCCCTCCGACAAAATTGCTTCCACAAAGTTGAGACAGGCTGATTCGTAGGCCGTATTGTTGCGCAGCCAGTTCGTGTAGACTTTAGCTTCCCGGATCGCCTTCAGCATAAAATCTTTCAGCCGTTCCCGGAAGCCCTGCCACTCCGATTCGGCGAATGGCAACGCGCCGACGATAGTTTGATAAAGCAGGTATTCGTCGTTGGGCGCGGGGAAGGTTTGATGTTTGGATTGCACCTTGTGGGCCTGGTTGAGCTCGCGCCAGAGCTGCACCTGCTGCTGCCACTCCTGGGGGATTTCCGACAGAACGTTTAACCTAGCCCGCACGTCCTCGCCGCGCTTAGTGTCGTGGGTTGAGGTGGCGCTCATGGCTAGGGGCCAGTGCTGCTGGCGGTGCTGGTTAAAGCGGTGAAATTCGGCTAAATCGATGCCAAACCGGGCCGGATCGCCACCAACTTCGTTCAGCGACAGCAGGCGGTTATAGACGTAGAGCACCGTATCCTCCACGCCCTTGGCCATCAATGGCCCCGTATATTGCTGGAGCCGCATCACCCAGTAGAGCCACTGGTCTTTTTCGGCCTGGGTCAGGGTGGCGTCATAGTCTAACAGCAGCAGCTTTTCAATGAATTGCAGCTCGTTTTTCAGCAGGGGCGACTGCTCCTGGGCGGCGGCGATCACCTGCTCGATGTAGGGGCGGTCGCTGTCCAGCACTTCAGCGGCGGTGTAGGTGCGGTAAATGGGGAACCGGGTCAACACCTCGCTGATCGCCCGCTTCAGACTGTTGACCGTGAAGTCGTTGCCATAGCGGTAGCGACTGGAGATTTTCTTCAACAGCAGGGCCAGGTTATCGACGTCGCCTGCCAGGTTCTTCTCCAGAATCAGCTGCTTCTTCTCGATTACGAGGTCTTCAATTGGCTGGGTCTGGCCCGTGAAGTCGCGGTAGATCTGGTCGAGGGCGCTCTGGTTCTGGTTCTGACAAAAGACGCTGTTGACGTAGTTGAGGTAGTCGTAGCCCGAGGTGCCCTGGATTGGCCAGAGCTGGGGTAGGTCTTCGCCCGGCTGCAAAATTTTCTCGACGGTGATGTAGAGGTCGCCGACCTTGGCGCGCAGTCGCTCCAGATATTCGGTCGGGTCGTAGAGGCCGTCAATATGGTCGATCCGCAGGCCGGTAAATTTGCCCTCGTCCACCAGCTTGAAAATCAGGGCGTGGGTGGCGTTGAAGATTTTGACTTCCTCTACCTTGACCGAGATCAGCTCGTTGACCGTGAAGAAGCGCCGGTAGTTCATCTCCTCGGCCCCGACCTTCCAGAAGGCCAGCCGGAAATGTTGATTGGTCAACAGGGCATCGAGCAAATCGAAGCTTTCGGGCTGTCCTACCTCACCGTTGAAGGTTTGCAGATTGGCATCCAGAAACGCTCTGACCTCGTCCTGATCCCGGTAGAGTTCCCAGAGCAAGCTTCGGACAAATTCTACCTGGTCGCGGCGCTGTTGACCCGTGATGTCGCTGGAAATCCCCTTGAGCGAATACAAAATGCCCAACAGCCGCACGAACACCGGATGGTTACGGCCCAGGGTTTTGGCAAGGCTGCCCAGGTTATGGGTCAACAGCGTGGCGTAGGACTCAATGTTGAGCGGAATCCGCAGGCTGTGGTAGTTGATGGTCAGAATACCCTGGTCGTATTGCAGCTGGAGTTCGCCGTTTTCTAGACATTCACCATAGAAGTTACCCAATAACGGTACCAGAATCGGTTCATGGTTGCCTTCAAATGGCCAGGTCCAGGCAATATCAAAATAGTCTACATAGGTGGAACTGAGGCCGTTCTCCAACACGTCCATCAACCATTGGTTAGAGCTTTCATAGGCCATGTGGTTGGGCACGATATCCTGGAGCCAGCCCATCTGCTGCTGTTGAAGCTGCTGCACCAGCGCCTCGAAGCTCTCGGGACTGCCCAATTCCGGGTTGAGCTGGGTGGGGTCTACTACGTCATAGCCGTGGGTGCTGCCAGCTCGGGCCTTGAAAATCGGCGAGGCGTAGAGGTCCGAAATGCCGAGATCGGCCAGGTAGGGGGCGATTTTGCGGGCAGAATCAAACCCAAAATCTGCGGTGAATTGAATTCGGTAGGTAGCTGTAGGAATTCGCATGGCGGGATGGATTGGCAAAAGGTTTGATTCTGGGTTGGGCTGCAAGTCTGGTTCTGCAAGTCTGGTTCTGCAAGTTTGAATCTGCAAAAACTGGTAATTTCAGGACAGCAGAAGCAGGCCAGCAGATGATCAGCAGATTAGCGATGCCGCAGGGATTTGACTATCCGCCCCAAGGTAGAGACTCGGGCCAGGGTTTGACAGCGCAAATCCCCGACTGTTAGTGAAGCCGAGGATTGCCAGATGCTTGCCAGATGCTTACCAGGTGATGCCAGACAGAAGCTCAGTTAGGCGCTGGGGCTGGGAGCAGATTGATCCAGGGCAGGCCGGTTAAACGACAGCATCAGCCGGGAAATGCCCGTAAACAAGACGCTAAATCCAACCAGGGTGCCGATTACCCAGTTGGCGTCAAACGGCCAGTGGAACCAGATCATTGCGCCCAGAGCCAGGGTGATAATACCGTCGCCCAATACCCAGAGCCAGTTTTGTTGGGGCCGCAGCCGGAAGGCCAGAATCAGCTCGAATACGCCTTCGGTCAACAAAAAGCTACCGAGCAGCAGGGTGAGGGTGAGGATACCGGTGGAGGGATAGAAGAACAGCATCACGCCCGTGGCGACATAGAGGACGCTAAGCAGAACCTTCCAGAGAAAGCCGCCAGATGCGCGGGTTTGAAAGGCGTAGACGAGTTTGGCTGCCCCGGCAGAAATCAGGATCAGGGCAATCCAGGTTTCGACAAAAATCGTGGAGACTGCCGGAAGCGCAATTGCCGCCAATCCCAGCAGAATCAGCAGCGCTCCAATCCAGGGATTGTTGTTCCCAAGCTTTTCAAGAGCTGCGTTGGGTGAAGCGTTTTGTGAATCATTTTGTGAATCATTGGGCGAAATATCGGTGGTCATCACACAGTCCTCGCTACTATCTCTGTTCGCTTTCACTGTAGGGGCTGCTCTGGTTAAACAGTAGCCTCCTAGGGTAGAGCCAGAACTCGGTTCTCAGATAGATTTCGTGGGTTTAGCAGGCTCAGGCGGCCCTGCCCACGAGACCGCGCAGGACACGGTAGCCAATTCGCACCCCGTCCAGCAGAAAATAGGGCAGCTTCAGCCGCAGCCGCGAAAAGATCGGTAAATAGAGCCAGTAATAGGCCCGCTTCAGATCCTGCCATTTGCTACAGGACTCGTTGTGCAAAAAGTCGGAGACATCCACCACCAGCCCCCGGCCCTGCCACATCATGACGTTGCGGCCATGCACATCGTGGGGATAGAGCCCCTGCTGCTGGGCATAGCTCAGAGCCTGATCGATATCCCGGATCACCTGGGGCGGAATCGGTTTGCCGAGATGCATACAGTCATACAGCGTTGTACCGTGCAGCCGCTTCAGCACCAGAAAAGTCTGGTCGGCGTAGAAACATTCCGAGAAGGCAGGGTGGCAGCCCAAATGACGGTAGACATCTGCTTCGGCCTCAATTCCGGGCCGACCGGAGGCATAGATTTTCGTGACCCAGTCCGGGTAGTCGGGGTGGCAAAAAACGGCGGCGTAGTTACCAGCCCCCAGCAGCTGCCAGCCGGACGGCACCTGGTCAACCACGACCGGATGGTGGGGATGCAGGCTTTTGATTTGCAGCCTCGGCAGCAAGCCCTGCTGAATCTCGGTAATGAACTGGTGCAGCCTTGGTTCCATAAAAGCTCAAAAGACGCTCGGGAGAAGCTCAGGCCAGCTCAGCCTGAAACTGGGGTAAATAAGCTGGGGCTAAACGCTGCCTCCATCCTAGTTCAGCGAATGAGCAATCCACAAGGCGGCTGAGAGTCGGCGAATAGTTGGCTAATCATAGACGGTAGGCAATGCTGCTTCTGGAACCAGCGGGATGCAGTACAATTCCAGAACGTTGAGAGGAAGCCCGATGCTACAGGACGAAAAGGAGCCGCTTGCGCCAGAACCTGGGCCAACTGTTTCGCCCGCTGTCCCCCCGAACGCAGCGTCCAATCCGGACAAGTCCAGCTTTACCGAACTGTGGGCGATAGCCGAAGCCCATCTGATCCGCTATAGCGGCAGCTTTACGCCACTGCTGATTGAGCGGGCCGAGGGCTCCTACCTCTACGACCAGTCGGGCCGAGCCATCCTGGATTTCACCTCGGGCCAGATGTGCGCCACTTTGGGCCACAACCATCCCGCTGTCGTTGCGGCGATTCAGAAAGCCTGTCGCGAAGTACTGCACCTGTTCAGCGGGATGCTGTCGCCTGCGGTTTTGCAGCTGGCAGCCCAGCTCACCCAGCTCTTGCCTGAACCGCTGCAAAAAACCATGTTTTTGAACACGGGCAGCGAGGCCAACGAAGCCGCGATCCGCATGGCCAAACTGCATACCGGCGGCTTTGAAATCGTCGGCCTGAGCGCCTCCTGGCACGGCATGACCGCCGGAGCTAACGCCAGTACCTTCGTGGCGGCCCGCAAGGGCTATGGGCCAACCCTGCCGGGAACTTTCTCCCTGCCCACGCCCAACTGCTACCGCTGCCCAATTCAGCATTGCCAGGATCGCTGCGACCTCACCTGCCTGGAAGTTGGGTTTGCCATGGTGGATAACCAGTCGGTGGGGGCCTATGCTGCCGTGATTGTCGAGCCGATCTTGAGCGCTGGAGGCGTGATCGTGCCGCCCGAGGGCTATTTTCAGCGGCTGCAAACCCTCTGCCGGGAGCGAGACATGCTGCTGATTCTGGACGAGGCCCAGACCGCCTTTGGTCGTACTGGCACCACCTTCGCCTTTGAGCAACTGGGGATTATCCCCGACCTGCTCACCCTCTCCAAAACCCTGGGCGGCGGTCTGCCGCTGGCCGCTACCGTCACCAGCCCCGAGATCGAGCAGGACTGCTTCGAGAAGGGCTTCCTCTACTACACCTCCCACATCTCGGACCCGATGCCCGCCGAAGTGGGATTGGCAGTGCTGCAAGTGCTGGCTAGTCAGAATCTGAACCAGCAGGCCCAGCAGATGGGTGCCTACCTCAAGGCCGGACTGCTGGAACTTCAGGGCCGCTATGAGGTGATTGGCGACGTGCGGGGCCAGGGGCTGCTCTTGGGCGTAGAGCTGGTCAAAGACCGGGAAACCCGCCAGCCCAATCCAGAGCTGGGGGCCAAGATTACCCGCCGCTGTCTGGAGCTGGGCCTGAGTATGAACATTGTGGCGCTGGCTGCGATGGGCAGCGTCTGGCGGATCGCTCCACCCCTCACCGTCACCCAGGCCGAGCTGGATCAGGGACTGGCGATTTTGGATCAGGCGATTCAGGACAGTCTCTAGAGGCTGGAACAAGGAAACTGCTAAATGGGTGGATCTAGATAGGTACGTTAAAGGCGCGAGAGACGAGAATTGGATTGAAATATTCTGTATATTCTTTGATCAAGCCATTCTCAAATTTGAAGATACCAATGTAATCATTCTGGTACCGTCCGCCTGCTTTGATTTCAATATCTCCACTAAACTGCACAAACAGCACATCCGGATTTTCGGTCGGATAGATCGTGCGGGGAAACGCCATCTTTCCGAAGATCTCTGGTAGCGAGCTGTACTGCCTGTAAATCCCTTCTCGCCCCTCAAAGCTGCTGGGAAAATCACCAAAAGAGTAGGGCATGAGCTGTTTTGCATCTTCGGCAAAGATTTCCCGCAGGGCTTCAAATCGACCTGTTTCCAGCGCAACAAAGTAGGCTTCTACCTTGTCTCGGTTGGTTTCCACAGCTGTTGACTGGGCGCTCGACTGGGCGTTTAACTGGGCGTTCGTGATTTGGCGAGCCGCCACGGCGTTACGATTCACACAGGCATATCCGGCGGTGGCTCCCAGCCCAAGCAAGGCCAGCCCTGTTCGGATCAGCGAGCGACGTGCGTACTTGACGTTTTTCAGCATGGTTGGGTTACCTCTGTTCACTAACGCTGGGCCAGGAACTTCACCAGTTTTATTCCAGTGATGCATCCTGCTTCTCACTTTAAAGAACGCGAGGGATTGAGCATGCCAACTTCTTGCGCCAAATTATCGGAATCTTGCGGTCCCGTCCCCAGCTCAGCCCGACCTCCTGCTGGACCTAGACAAAATAGCGGCTGACCGGGAGACTGCCTGCCCTGATGCTAGCCAGCGCTCCAGCCAGATCGAGCAGCAGGTCCTGACCCGAAAACTCGGCTTGGGCATCGTTCACTGCCAGGTAGGTGCGGGCTCCCAGCCGCAGCAGAACGGCTTCGTTGGCCGCCAGGGGTTGATCTCCGGTTTGGCGCTGATTTTTGTCGCGGTAGGCCGCCTGCACCGCTGTAGCCAAACTTCCCTGGGCAGTTCCGGCATTAAACAGCCGCTGTGGACGAGCCCCGACGCCGCCAAAACTCAGCTGAATCCGGTCGCCCTGGCTGCTGTTGAAGTCGGTAATTCGGTCGAGTCCTGTCAGCCCGGACTGGGCGAAAGCGGCTCGCTGGCTGCGGCCCGCATAGATAAATTGGTCAGCCCCGGCCCCGCCGCTCTGCCGGTCGCTTCCCCGTCCGCCCGTGAGCTGGTCTTGTCCGGCCAGTCCCCGCAGCGTATCATTGCCACCCAGCCCCAGCAGGATATCATTGCCGCTCGTGCCCAGCAGTTGTTCTGAGCGGGCTGTGCCCCGAATCGGATCATCATCCGTAATCGTCAGCAGGGCTTTGTCCTGGGCCGCCAGCGCTCCGTTCAGCGGATTGCTCAAGGACAGCTCCAGCGTTTCGTCGCCCTCGCGCAGGCTGTCGTTGGTCAGCGTCAGGCTGAAGCTGGCCGTAGTCTGGCCATCCGCAAATACTACCGTTTTGGGCAAGCCGCTAAAATCGCTGGCCGTGGCCGTACCGGTGGCGCTCAGGTCAACAGTCAGGACGCCCGAACTGCCGTTTTGGCGCAGGAGATTGATCGAGACGCTAGGCCCGGCCTCGGAGGCGGTGAAGCTGGGAGCCCCAAACGCCACTGACCCGGCGGGTGCATCCGCCACGGCCAGACCCGACAGAGGAGCCGCAATTGGCCCCAGCAGCGTGGTAGCTCCCGTGCTCAGCTCAATCGCGTAGAGGCCGGTGCTGCCGTTGACCCGCAGGGCCGCAAACCCCCGCCCTGCTGCTGCTGTATTCGAAGAGGCCACCTGGACGCCAGCCGGAATATCAAAGCCATTGACAGCGTCAAAATCCAGGGCCGCACCGTTCAGCGTCAGCGGCAGTCGATTTGTTTGGGTACCGCTGTTGGGCGGATTCTGGATCAGCAGACTGTTGCTGGCCGCGTCCAGGGTGTATTGGGTGGTGGCTGTCCGGCCCGTTACCTGGGCAAAGCTATTGGTGTAGGCCGTGGCATCGACGCTAGTGGCAGCGCCCTGAATCGCTCCGTCCGGGTTGACGCCTGCCACAGTGCCTGCGGCACCGCCCCTATCGCCATCGATCGCGGCTCCCGTGATCGGATTGACCCGAAAATTGAGGCCGCTGCTCGTCACCACCCGCAGCCGGTCTACGGTTGGGTTGAAGTCGATGCCAAACCCAGTTTCGGGCAAGTCAACCGGATGGCCTGCCCCGTCCACCAGGGCAATTTGGCCCGCTGAGCCAATCGGCGTGGCGGTTCCGGTCTGGGGGTCGAGCAGCAGCAGGGTGGCGGTATTGGCCGCAGGATTGACGCTCAAACCAAACAGCTGGCCCGTGGCAGGCCGCAGATCGATGCCTACCAGGGTTTCGCCCGTGGCAACGCCCGTGATGCTGACGCTGGTCGGGCTATCGAGTCTGGCGCTGTTAAACCGCAGCAATTGAGTACCGCTGAGGCCAATCAGCGGAAACCCACCTGGAACGGGCTCGCTCTGGGTCGCAAACCCCTGAATCGCCCCTGGTCCCAAATCGCCCAACCGCTCAGCCGCGCCCGTCGTCAGATCGATTGCATAAAGCGCCGTAGCACCAGCGACGGTGAGGGCCGCTAGTCCCTGTCCGCTGGCGAGCTGATTGGCCGCAGTCACGGTAACGCCAGCCGGAATATCAAACCCATTCACTGCCGTGAAATCCAGCGGGCTGCCCTGGAGCGTAATCGGGCGCGGTTGAGTCTGGCTGCCGCTGTTGGGCGGGTTCTGAATCAGCAGACTGTTGCTAGCCGCATCCAGGGTGTATTGGGTGGTGACGCTGACATTGGGCGCATTGTTGGTGTAGGCCGTGCCCTCTACCATAGTGGTGGCCCCGTTGATTGGGCCATCCGGATTGACGCCTGCCACGGGGGTTGAGCCGCCGTTGTTGCCGTCTATAATCTGCCCTGTGTTGGGGTTGAGTCGAAAATTTTGCCCCCCGCTGGTCACGACCCGAATTCGGTCCACCGTAGGATTGAAATCAAACCCGAAGCTGTTTCCCTGGACGGAAACCGGGTTGCCCTGGCCGTCATCAAACTGAACAGGGGCAGACGTGAGCGGCACCGCAACGCCAGTTTGGGGGCTGATCAGATAGAGCCTGACGCCGCTGCCGCTGCTGGTCAGACCGTAGAGTTTGCCCGTCTGGGGGCGGACATCAATCCCAACCAGGGTTTCACCCGAGCCCAGACCCGTGATCGGAATTGGAGAATTTGGCCGATCGGGATTATAAACGTCGAATTGAATCAGATTTCCGTCTTTGACGATATAAGCAATGCCGCTCATAAAAAACCCCGTATTGTATAGTTTTTGCGAATTTGACGTCTACGAATTGGTTTACGTAAAGCAATACGCTAAAGCGAATCAGCGGACCAGCCCATAGACCCAGGATAGTCAAGAGAATTAGCGGGCTTGTCCTACCCCTATCTAGCGAATCATTCAGTTGCTCTACTTGATTTGAATTGTTCGGCAACTAAATTCAACAGGGCAGCCCATGGCTCGGATTGGGTCAAGCCCTAGTACGAAAGAGCTGACTCACCAGGCGCTAAGGCTGATGGCCATTCTGGATTTGAGCGCAGATTCATTGACCGTATAATTGGCCGTGGATTCACCCAGCAAAGGTCTCCCTTGGGTCTGCACTCCCTCACTCCAGCTTTGGTCGAATCAAACCCAGCGACTTAGTTGAGTTACGGCACCAGCAGGCGATTGGTTTTAAACCTTGCCCCATTCTGCGAACCATTCTGCGAAATCAGCCCTGCTCTGGGATTAAACAGCCCTTACTGGGATTTTTGTGTGAGCAATCTACTCAGCAGACCTAGCCCGGATCTCACCTGAAAGCAGGTATTCTGCTCGGCAAAGCGGTGATTCACTATAGTCTAGAAGGGGTAGATCTATCTCAAAAGCCCCAGTCTAGTCTGGTGGAGGAGAAGCAGGAGCATGATGACCGAGCTAATTCAGCAGGCTGTACCAGTCCGTCAGGTCGCAATTGTCGGGGGCACCCATGGCAACGAGCTGATCGGGGTCTACCTGGTGAAGCTGTTTGAGCAATCTCCTGAGCTGATTCAGCGGACTAGCTTCCAGAGCCGCATCCTGCTTGCCAATCCAGAGGCCGTTACCAGGGGTCGGCGCTACGTCGAGCAGGATCTAAATCGCTGTTTTGGGCTGGACGACCTAAACCGGGCACCGGCCACCTACGAAGCGCGCCAGGCGCAGGCCATTTATCAATTCCTCAAACCGGACGGCCAACAGCCTGTCGATCTGATTCTCGACCTGCACAGCACCACGGCTAACATGGGACTCACCCTGATTCTCGCCAGCTATCACCCGTTTAATCTGCGTTTGGCGGCCTACCTGAGTTCCCTCAACCCCTCGGTCAAAATTTACTGCTGGCCCCAGGCTGCTTCTAGTCCATTCCTGCGTTCGATTTGTGCTTTGGGTTGTGCCATCGAAGTTGGGCCAGTAGCCCAGGGTGTGTTGAATGCCGCGCTGTTTCACCAGACCCAGACTTTGATTATGCAGATCCTCGACTATATTGAAGCCTGTAACCAGCACCAGTTGCCGCCGAGTCCCGATCGCATAACGCTCTACCAGGCTATTGAAACCGTAGATTATCCCCGCGACGATCAGGGCGAAATTCAGGCGATGATTTATCCCCAGCTTCAGGATCGGGACTACGAGCCGTTGGAGCCTGATCAACCCATGTTTATCACATTCCAGGGTGAAACAATTCCCTACGGCGGTAGTTCAACGGTCTATCCGGTGTTCATCAATGAGGCAGCCTACTATGAAAAGAAAATAGCCATGTGTTTGACCCAGAAGCAGGTTATTCAGATAGCCTCACCCTAGCTCATCTGACAGGAGCAGCCTGGCCAGTCGTGACGCTCCTGCTCAAGGAAAAGCATGGTGCGAAATGTACTGCTATGGGTCGATGGGCTGCTGGGACTCACCGACCAGCTGGATGCCAAATCCACCGCTTCTCGCTATAATTAGAACGTTTGCACTATAGAGAAGCGCTTGGAAGCAACTATGGCACCGACAAAGATCAGGAAAACTTCAGGGATCTGCAACGGCGCTGCCTGCATTGGCCGAACCCAGATTCCAGTGTGGCAGGTGATGGCGCTGAGTCTGCAGGGCTGTTCTGATACGGTCATCCTGCGCGACTATCCCCAGCTGACCCGCGATGATCTGAAAGCCGCCCGCACCTACTATGCTCAGAATCCGGAAGAGATCGACGCTTTGATCGCGGCTGAGCATTCTTTCGTAAAGTAGAGTTTTAGAGCGCTGATTGGAAAGGAAGTTCCTCACGACTGGAATCAGCGGCCATGCTTCCAGCCTTGAACTTCTGGCAAATCAGGAGAAAGCCTCAATGCAGTGGGATCTTGAGTCATGCATATTCTGCGCCAGCCCCGCAGTGCTTGGACTTGGGAAGTCGAGCTGCGTCCCTGAGAACCTTTTTAATTTGATGTCAACCGTAAACTGGTCTATCGCGGGCAGCTCGACGACAGCTGCCTAGGAAACGATATTCCTGTGACAGGACAAGATCTGAGAAACGCGATTATTGTAATGCTGGCTTTGCGTCCAGCATGGGCCAGTTGAATTCCGGCAATAGCCCATACAGTGTGAATTGCCTTGTTGAGATTCCAGTCGTGCTTTTGGGTTCATGTCAGACAGGCCCGGAAGTCTGCTTTTAACTGCGCTTCGTCTAAATTGCGACCGATAAAGACCAGTTCATTCTTGCGGGTTTCATTTGGCTTCCAGGGGCGATCGGCTCTGCCATCAAACAGCATGTGAACTCCCTGGAATACAAATCGACTGTCTTCTCCTTCAAGGTTGAGAATGCCCTTCATGCGGAAAATATCTGAGCCTTGATTTCGTAACAGATCACTTATCCAGGCATTCAGCCGTTCAAAGGCCAACGTACCGGATTCTGCAATTGCCACGGAACCTACAGTTTCATCATGTTCGTGGGCATCTTCGCTTAAGAAATTGGGGTCAACTTCCAAAGCGCGACTGAGATCAAATGCCCCAACTCCCAGAATACTGTTCATTTCCACCTGAGCATCCTGGGTCCGATAGATCTTCGCTATTGCATTCATCGAACGGATGCGCTGCTCTAATTCATCCAGTTCATCGGGCGTTACCAGATCGGTTTTATTGAGCAGAATCACATCGGCAAAGGCAAGTTGTTCGATTGCTTCATCGGCATCCCAATGTTGGTGAATGTGTTTAGCATCTACAAGCGTGACCACGGCATCCAGGTTGGTCTGCGATCGCACATCTTCGTCCATGAAAAAGGTCTGGACGACAGGCGCGGGGTCTGTCAGCCCGGTGGTTTCAATCACCAGATGATCAAACTTGTTGCGCCGCTTCATCAGGTTGCTAATGATGCGAATTAAGTCACCCCGCACTGTACAGCAGATACAGCCGTTATTCATCTCAAAGATTTCTTCATCAGCATCAATCACTAGCTGGTTGTCAATGCCCACTTCGCCAAACTCGTTGATAATGACAGCGACCTTCTTACCATGCTCATGAGTCAAAATGTGGTTGAGAAGAGTCGTCTTTCCGGCCCCTAGATAGCCCGTTAAGACGGTTACAGGGACAGTATTTGAAATGTCGGTAGCCACCATCGGTCATACCTCGCCAAAAGAATGATAATCATTCTCAAATTATCAGTAAGAGACTTCCAAGTAAAGAATGATCCAGTAGCTAGGGTGATTTGCCCGAGATTTCGATAAACCACTTCGGCAAATTGGGAAGGCGCTGCAATCGCTTCTCCACCTCCGCCATTGCCCGTTTACTGAGTTTGACTCC
>JBJTUI010000792.1:0-4885 GCA_046080625.1 Elainella sp.
CGTATAAAACACCGCTGCCGCTGGCCTAGCCCGATCTACCACCCGGTCGATCTCCAGCTTGGTGTCCAGACAGGCTTCCTGGAAAAAGTTCTCCAGTTCGGCGATTTGCAGCGCTTCAATGGCCGAGCGGGCCTGGGCTAACCGGCTCTGGGACACGGTTTCGCCTGTCGTCAGCAGGTCCACCAGCTCGCGGTAGACGGGCTCTACCTGGGCCTGAAACGAAAACTGGAGGTCGCGGTTGATCGCCACCAGATCCTGCCGCAATAGCTGCAAATTGCTCACGGCTTCGGTATAGGCCGCAATCGCCGCCTCGGTTTGGCCCTGCTGGTTCAGCAACCGCCCCAGCTGCCACTGCCAGCGGTAGGCCAGATCGGGAGCCTGGATCGCCTGGGCCAGCAGCAGCGCCTGTTGGGTCGCCTGAATCGCCTGTGGCCCATCCTGGTTCTGCTGATATCCCTGGCCCAAAATTCCCAGCCCAAATGACTGGGTGCGGCGATCCTGCATGGCTGCGGCCTGCTCTACCGTCTGCTCCAACAGCTTGAGGGCGGCGCTGGTTTCCCCAAGCTGAAGTTGGGCCTGGGCCAAATTGATCTGCTGGTAGAGGTGGGGTTGGCTAACCGGCAAGGCCGCCACTAGCGGCTCGATCTGCTGCACCAGGGCCAGGGCTGCGGGTTGGCGTCCCAGTTCAATCAGGACGGTAATCTGGTGAAGCTGGGCCTGGACATATAGAGATGAATTGGTCTGAGAACTATTGGGTGAACTAATTTGAGAACCAGCTTGGGCCGCCTGCTGGTAAAGATCCAAGGCCGCCTCTCGCTGCTGCTGAACCTGCCGGGCTGCCGCCTGCCGCCGCTGATTCAGGGCCGCTGTGGTCAGGTCGAGGCTAACTGGTTCGGAGCCAGTTCGGGGCAGACTAGCTGGATTGGGGTCAGCTAAATTGGGGCCAGCCAGGTCGGGGCCAGCCAGGCTCTCCAGGGCCGTAGCAGCCGTCAATCCGCTGAGGCTAAGCTGGCGGGCGGCTTCCAGGCGGATCAGGTTGGCCAGAGCAATCTGGAGGCTGGCCTGGTTTGAATTGGGCAGCACCGCCTCTGGACTATCGAGCAGTTGGAGCGCCTGCTCTAGCACCTGCCGGGCCTGGGTCAGATCGCCCAGGGTTTGCAGCACCTCTCCCATGCTGCGCAGGCTGGCAATTCGCAGCGCCAGGGGGGCTGCCTGCGTTTGGGGCTTGAGCTCGGTCAGCAGGGCGAGGGCGCGGCGGTAGAGTCCTAGGTTCTGCAACGCCTGGGCCTGGTTGAGCTGACTCTGCTGTACAGCCAGGGCTTCCCCGGTTTGGCGATAGAGCGTCTCGGCCTGCTGCCAGCTGGTCAGGGCTGATTCGGCCTGTCCTTGGGCCAGCTGGATCTGGCCCTGCACCGAGCGCACCTGGGCCAATACTTGGCCTGTGTCTAGCCCTGCGTCTGGCGGCTGTCCTGCAATCTGCTGCAAACTGGCTGCTATGGCCTGGTTGGCCGCCTGCCACTGCCCGAGCTGCTGGTAGGCCAGGGCCAGATTGGCCTGGATCACCGCCTGCTCCAAGTCAGTCCCAGTCGTCGGAAGCTGATTCAGAGCCTGTTCCAGGAGATCCACTGCTGCCCGAGCATCGCCTGCCTCATAGCGGGTCTGGGCCTGCTCTAGAGGCGAACTGGAAGGCGAATTGGCGGGCAAATTGGGAGGCGAACTGGCGGGCTGGGTTAAACCGGGTCGGGACAGGCAGACCAGCACCAGCACCAGCAGCACCAGCAGCACAAATCGTCCGATCCGGCCCAATCGCCGCTCTAATTGGATTGAGTGAATGTTCTGGTTGGTCATGCTGCCCCTGAATTCTTGCACTGACGAGGTGACCGTTGCCACCTGTGAAAATTTTACGAGACTGCCAGATCCGACTTAAGGCAGTTGCAGCAGATCTAAACCAGGAGGAAGCTGAAATTCAAGATTGCTAACTGACCGCAGGTTTTGCTCCCGATGCGCGGAGAGAGCCATGCGGGCGGTGGGCTACGAGAAACAAGGCTACGAGAAACAAGGCTAAGGGAAACGAGGCCAAGGGAAACCAGCCAAGGGGAGCGGAGTAGAGGGGGACGGGCCATGCCAATCAGACTTCCGGCCAGGCGGGACTGGCAGCAGGAGATCCAGGATCTCGTCCGGGGAGCCTCGGGTGGATTTTTGTTTGGGATTCCGCTGCTTTATACCATGGAAGTCTGGTGGATTGGCTCCTACACCGAACCGCCCCTGATGCTGACGATTCTAGCGATCACGTTTGTGATTGTATTTCTGCTCAACCGCACCGATGGGTTTCGGCAGGTGGGCGACCGACCGTTCCAGGCGCTCTGCGACAGTGTGGAAGCTCTGGCAATTGGTACGGTCTGCGTCACGGCAGTGCTGATCCTGCTGCGCGAAATCACCCACCAGACACCCCTGAACGAAGACCTAGGCAAGATTGTGCTGGAGGGTGTGCCGTTCGCGATTGGGGTCGCCCTGGCCCGGTCGATTCTGGCGGGACGACGCGACCAGCCTGACCAGGACAACCAGGATACTCAGATGGATCAGCAGGCCAACCCCTCCGCTTCCGAAAACCAGCCGCTCCCCAACTACAGCCCGGCCCTGGCCGATGTCAGCGCCACCCTGGTCGGAACGGTATTTATTGCCTTCAACATCGCCCCCACCGACGAAGTAAAGATGCTGGCCGCCGCCACTTCTCCTCCCTGGCTGCTGGTGATGGTAGCAGCCTCGCTGGTAATCTCCTACTGCATTGTGTTTGCGGCTGGTTTTGTCAGCCAGGAGCGGCGGTTGCAGCAGCAGGGCTGGTTTCAAAATCCGCTGGTGGAAACCGTGCTGGCCTATTTGCTTTCCCTCTGCGCCGCCGCCTTGATGCTGTGGTTTTTCCATCGCCTCGGCTTTGACGATCCCTGGACTTCCTGGCTCAGGCAAACCCTGGTGCTGGGGCTACCTGCGGCCATTGGCGGTGCGGCGGGTCGGCTGGCTGTCTAGCGCCTACCTGTCTAGCGCCCGACTATTCCGCCCCCCGCTCTCCCACCTGTAGCTCTGACCCTCTTCAACTCGGGTAAATGTCATGAAACGAACTGCATCCCTGGGCCTTAAATCTGCCAAATCTTCCAACCCAGCCCGGTCCAAATTCCGGCGCTGGATGATTACCGCCGAGCAGATTACCTTTGGCATCGCCGCCGCCATCGTGGCAACGCTAGTCGGGCTGATTCTCCTGACCTGGGCGCTTCAAAAGAACGAGCCGCCCCGACTGTCGATCACCTCTGCCCCCATCGAACAGCGGCAGGATCAGTTCTATGTGCCGTTTACGGTGGAAAACCAGGGCGGCGGCACGGCGGAGTCGGTGCAGGTGTTGGCCGAGCTGAGGCAGGGCCAGCGCGTCCTGCAAACGGGCGAACAGCAGATCGAGTTTCTCTCTAGCGGCGAGCAGGAAGAAGGGGCATTCATCTTTACCCAGGACCCCCGACGCTTCAGCCTTGACCTGCGGGTGGCCAGCTATAAGCTGCCGTAGTTTGCAGACTATTTGCAGCCCAGCGATTCGCGGGTCGAAACTCCCGTCACCGGATTGACGCCGCTGGCCGTCTCGCAGAGCCGCAGCACCTGATCCCGATCCAGCACGGCATCGCTAAAGTCGGCCCCGGTGACGTTGGCATCCCGGAAGCTGGATTTCAGCATCATTGCTGCCGTCAAAACCGCGTCGCTCAGGTCCGTTTCCGACAGGTCACTGATGTAGGCAATCCCGTCGCTAAAGTCAACGCCGTGCAGGTTAGCCCCCTTCAAGACGGCTCCGTTGAACACAGCCCCACGCAGGTCGGCCCCGCTGAAGTTGGCGTTGATCAGACGAGCGTTGCTGAATTCGGCCCGCACCAGATCCTGGCCCGAGTAGTCCCTGGTCTGCACTTCTACATCGTCGTAGGCCCGAATTGCTGCCGAGCTGGCGGCTTGAGCTGGTAAAACGGGGCCGAAACCAGAGCCAGCCAGCCACAGCACCAGGCTGAGCAACACACCGCAAAACCGCCAAAGTAAGCGCATAAAACCCTATTTAGAAAACTTTACACTTATTTATTTTAGGCCCAATCTGACCGCTTCTAGCCTGGTGAACAATTGATTTCGGTCTATGCTCTCTCGCCCCAATTCACCTGTAGCCGGGCAAGCTGCTGAGGCTGTGTATAAAAATATAAACATTTCTGGCTGACCCCTGTAGCGGCCCGTATCTTGAATTTAGATTCTTGAATTAGGCTGGCGGCCCGGCTTCTCGCTCCTCTGTTGACAACTCTGCTAGAACCGAGGGTAACTCCACATATCTTGGTTCAGCACTCGGCTTAGGACCGAGCGAACTAAGCTCCGGTGAACAGGGAGGTTCCATTTTGAGCACAGCGCCTGATAGCCCCAGTTCTGAGATCTCCAGCTCCAATAGCTCTAATTCCAGTAGCTCCAACGCTGTTCCCAACCCCCTTCCCCATCTGGTTACTCCTGAATTTGTCTGTCTGTTTGGGCTGCATATTGCCAACTCTTCCAGGCCGGAAGCCCTGGCCTTGATGGAATCCCTGCTGCGGCCTGCTGAACCGTCCAGTGCCAGTATTTTTCTGGTCAATGCCCATACGCTGAATTTGGCTGCTGTCTCGTCTGGCTATCGGCAGGTGCTGCAAAGCGCTACCTACTGCTTGGGTGATGGCACGGGTGTTCGATGGGCGGCTCGCCAGCAGGGTGTTGCGCTCAAGGCAAACCTGGTGGGCACCGATCTGATTCCGGCGTTTCTGCAGGCCACGGCCAACCGAGGCTACCGCTATTTTTTGCTCGGAGCTGCCCCCGAGGCGATTGAGCAGGCGGCCCAATTTGCCCAAAC
>JBJTUI010000793.1:0-4128 GCA_046080625.1 Elainella sp.
GTGCATGGCGCTGCTCTCGTGCTGGCGATATTTGACGGTGATTTGCCGTAACCAGGCGGCCTCACAGCCCATCAGGGCCAGCCGCAGCACCAGCTCCGTATCTTCTGCCGGCGGGAAGCGGGGGTCAAACCCGCCCGACCGCTCCAGCCAGTCGCGGCGAAACAGCATGGCGCTGGGCAAGACCGGCTTCCAGCGCAGCCAGCTTTCCAGGGTGAGGTCGGGCACCTGCTGCCAGGGCTCCACATCCATCAAGAAGCGGCCCTGACTGTCTACCCGCTGCCAGCCGCTGTGGATCAGGCCCAGGGCCGGGTTGGCCTCGGCCAGCGCCATCTGAGCGGCCAGCTTGTCGGGCAGAAACAGATCGTCAGCATCCAAAAACGCCACCCATTCGCCCTGGGCGATCTGAATCCCGTGGTTGCGGGCCAAAGCCACCCCCTGATTGGCCTGGGAGATCGCTACAAGCTGATTGCCATAGCGGTGCAGCACCTCTGGCGTGGCGTCGGTCGAGCCATCGTCTACCACAATGATTTCGAAATCGCGGTAGGTCTGGGCCAAAACGCTCTCAATCGCCGCTGGTAAATAGTCCGCACAGTTATAGGCTGGAATCACCACGCTGACCCGAGGCCGCGTTGGAGCAGATGGGGCTGGACCCGAGATGTGGGCCAATGGGCTGGGCTTCTGGACTGAAATCACAACAGGGGGCCGGTTTGGGGAAACTGGTTTGGGGAAACCCGGTGAAATCGGGCGCAAGCACCACTACTTTAGCCGTGGAGCACCACATCCGGGTTGTTAGCTTCCACATTCTTCACCCGATGGGAAGCTTCTTCCGCCAAATCAATCAAATCCACCTTGCGCTTGGCCCATTCCGACACGTCGGCAAAACTGCCGGAGAACTTCTCGGCAGCGTCACAGAGGTAGTCCAGGAAGGTGTTGGCCACCACCGAGAGCTGCTTGCCCGCCAGATAAACCACATACCACTGGCGCGAAATCGGGAAGCCCTCGACGTCCAGAATGGTCAATTCAGAGTTGGCCCCTTCTGGCAGCAGCGTGTGGCGCGACAGCACGGACAGGCCCAGCCCACCCGCCACGGCCTGCTTAATCGCCTCGTTGCTGCCCAGTTCCAGCCGCACCTTCACCGACAGCTTTTCAGCATCCAGCAGTTTTTGCAGCGCCCCGCGCGTACCAGACCCCGGTTCACGCATGATGAAATATTCTTCGGCCAGTCGGCGCAGCGGGATATTGCGTTCTCCGGCCAGGGGATGGTCGTAGGGCGCGACCACCACCAGCGGATTTTCTAGAAAAGCGTGGGATTTGATATCGATGTGATCCGGCAGCTGGCTCATCACATAGAGGTCGTCCTGGTTGTTGGCCAGCCGCTCGATCACGCCCTCGTGGTTGGTGACCGAGAGGGAGACATCAATGCCGGGATAGTTCTGGCAGAACGGCCCCAGCAATCGCGGCATAAAATATTTGGTCGTGGTGATCACGGCCAGCCTGAGCATGCCCTGCTTCATGCCCTTCAGGTTAGCCACCGACATTTCCAGCTGGTCGAGTCGCTGAAAAATCTCCTGGCAGGTGGAATAGAGTTCCCGGCCCGCATCGGTCAGGTAGAGCCGTTTGCCAACCTGCTCAAACAGCGGCAGCCCAATCGCCTTTGTGAGCTGCTTCACCTGCATTGAAACGGTGGGCTGGGTGAGGAACAGCTCTTCGGCAGCGCGAGTAAAGCTACCGTGTCGGGCCGTCGCTTCAAACACTTTCAATTGGTGTAGGGTTGCGTGAATCAAGGATACTTCTCCTAGGTTTGATAAGTAGGGGCCTGGACAAAAGACAAAATAGGCTGACCAGATTGGATGGCAACACAGGTGAATTGATGCGGCACGGGCAGATGTTCAGACTCAATCTGGAACGAGACTGGCAAAGCGTTGAAGCCGGGTTTCAATGCGGATTTGTACCGATCAACCAACCAGCAGAGACTCTTAATGGCAGCTCAGGCAACTGGACGAGAGCCTCAACCATCGAAGTCGGATTGCGAGTCAGCCAGAGTTCTAAACCAACCCGAATCTGTGATTTTGTGCCTTATAGAATGAAGTCTATCACAAATATTGGAAGTAGTGATTTTTATCTATAGATTCTGGGGCTATGATAAAGCCAATGGCAATTACATGAGTTCCCTTCCAGTGAACGTTGTGTAGGCTGAAAAATTTGCGCTGAATTCAGGTGGTACCTTGAATTCCCTTTCCACGCAGTCGGCAGTCACGACTGGTTCAGCCCAAATTTTTCCCTATGCAGCGTTTTTTTTGGCCTGCCGACCTGGGGAAGCCATGGCAGCCGTAAAGGTGTAAATTTGGGCTTTGCAGTTGTCCCCTGCGGCTGTAAGGTGCAAAGGTAGAGCAATTATTGCAGTTATTTGGTTTCGCAACAGGTATTTATGGCTGATATTGTTGATATCGCAGTTGGCGCTGGCTCGTTTTCCACCCTGGTCACGGCAGTTCAAGCAGCCGGTCTGGTTGAAACCCTTAAGAGCCCCGGCCCCTTCACGGTGTTTGCCCCTACCGATGACGCCTTTGCCGCCTTGCCGCCTGGCACGATCACAACGCTGGTGCAAAATATCCCCCAGCTCACCCGCATCCTCACCTTCCATGTTGTCTCGGGAAAGCTGATGCAGGCGGATCTGGCCAAGCTCGGGGTTGTCACCTCCATTGAAGGATCAACCATTCCAATCAATTGCAGCAATGGGTTTGAGGTGAAAAACGCCACGGTTCTAACGCCCGATATCGAAGCCGACAATGGGGTAATCCATGTGATCAACCGGGTGATTTTGATGGGCTGATGGGTAAACCTCCGCCGGGAAATCGGGCCTAGAGACCGTCTAGCTCGATTTCCTCGATTACCTGAAGACCCCGCATATCGCCCACTTTCAGCACGGCGGTTTTGGCATCTTCGCGGACGCCAATTTCGGGGTCTTCTGCAAACGCTTCGATCAGGGCATCAATTGCCGTAGCGTAGACCACGTTAGCCGGAAGCTCGCGGCAGAGCTGGCCCACGGCCCAGGCACAGTTGCTCCGCACCGCTGCGACCGGATCGCGTCTCAGCCCTTCGATCAGGGCAGGCAGGGCCACCAACGTCGCTTCATAGCTGACTTCAATCATTTGGGCCAAGGCGCTGGCAGCCCAGAGCCGCACTGCCGAAATATCGGTTTTGACGGCATCAATCAAAGGCTCTAGGGCGCGACCGTCGCGACAGTTGCCCAGAGCCCAAACAATACCTTTTCGCACATAGCCATTCCAATCCACCTGGAGCTGGCGAATTAGCGGCTCTACCGCATCAGCACTGGGGTTACGACCCAGCCCGTAGGCCGCACTTACCCGAATCAGCGGACAGGGATCAGTCAGCAGGGCAATCAGGGGCGGAACAGCGCGGGCGTCTTCAATCTCACAGAAAGCCCGGGTCGCTAAAATCCGCTGTTGATTGTGGGGGGAATTGAGCAGAGCCAGCATCGCCTCTGGGTCGGGCTTGGCCACTTCAGCAGCATCCTCTTGCCCCATCTGATCCAGTGGATCTAGCTCAATCTCGGCTTCTAATACGGCTAACTCGTCTTCGTCATACATACTGACACTTTACAGCATAGGATTCGCTTCTGATGCTTCAAGAAATTTGATGACATTCAATGAAGCGAGGGGTCATTGAACTCACATCCAGTTTGAACAAAACTATATAGTAGAGAATGGAGAGCGCAGAGCCAATCTATCGTTGAGTCGAGTTGAACTTTAGTGCAGTACTGCGTCCCCAATTGCCGCTCGCGGCCCTTAAGTCAGCTCTGGCCAGTTTTGGACAGCCCATCTTTGGATGGTCCAATTGTTCTGGTTCAAAGCTGTTGAGCTGGGGCCGTTCTAGCTTAGGAGCTGTTCGAACAGAGCTGTTCAAACACGGTTCAGGCGTAACTCAGGTTCAGATAGATTGCCAGTTGAGTTGGTTGATTAGGTTGCCAGTTGACCCTTTCGCAGGTCAGCGGTAGGTTTTTAATTTATTGTTTGGCGCTGAAAATAGAGAGTGATGAGCATTCAAACTTCCGTACTGGAAGAGTTACTGCAAAGCTCACCCCAGGTGCGACCCCAGCTTTACTTCAAG
>JBJTUI010000794.1:0-5508 GCA_046080625.1 Elainella sp.
AGTTTTGTCAAGGTGAGAATCATGGTGTATGGTGTCCTGGAAGAGTTGCCGACCGGAATCTGGATTTTAAGCCCGACTGGTGCCACTGTCTCAATCAATCGCTATGCCCATCGCATCAGTCGATTGCTGCTCAAATCTGAAACTGCCGAAGTCAGAGATTACGCGCAGCCTGTAACAGACTTATTCTCTAGTTCCCGACCGACAGCGAAAGCGCTGACTGCGGCGACGAGCGCTGATCAACTCCCCGCCGCAGAGCCCGTAGAACAATTCCTGCTGCCCCAAGCGGTGCTGCGCCTCCACCAAGCGGTAGTTGAAAGCCGCGATCTGTTTCCTGACCGGCCCATGATCATTGAAGATCGAGTACAGTTCGGTTCGCTGACGATCCAACTCCGGGCTCGCTGGCTGGAGTTAGAACTGGATTCCTACGTTTTGGTAATGCTGGAATCGCCCCAGATCCATCCCCTCGCCAAACTGTCTAAATTGATTCACCGGGGTACAGTCCGCCGTATGGGATATCGATTTGGGCATCCAGCTGAACCCAAACAATTTCGTGAGCAGTTGGGCTATTGAAGAAAGATTGGCAGAATCCGGAATGCAATAACGCAGGATAAGTCGCTGGGTTTGATTCAACCAAAGCTGAGGTGAGGGATTGCAGCGAACCCTCTGCTGGGGGCACAGCCTTCAAACCCTCGACACCTCACCTGAGTGAAAACCGCTGTAACTGGCCATGTGGCTTAATTATCTATCCTGCGATGGGGATCAGGTCAACAGTCAGGTCGTGGGAGATTCGGGTTTAAAGTCAGCTAAACTTGCTAGCCTTAAAAAGTGTTTACGGTTAACCTTTTGACACCCGAGGCTATGCAAACCATGACGGATACAACGGCCCAACTGCCACCTCTAATTCCACGCGAGACGCTGTTTGGCAATCCGGAGCGCGCCCGTCCCCAACTCTCGCCCGACGGTAAATATCTGGCCTTCGTGGCTCCTGACGACAAAAATGTGCTTCAGGTCTGGTTGCGTGCCCTCGATTCAGGTAGTGGGCCAAATAGTGCGCCAGATAGTGCGACGAGTCAGCCAGCGGGTGAGCCAGCAAGCGATTTGGCCCAACCCTCCGAACGCCCAATCACTGCCGACAAAAAGCGGGGAATTCGCTCCTATTTCTGGACCTACGACGGCAACCACCTGATCTATATGCAGGACGCCGACGGGGATGAGAACTTTCACTGCTACTCGGTCAATATCCACACGGGCGTCGTGCGAGATCTGACGCCATTTCAGGGTGTCAAGGCCGATCCGATTGAGCTAGATCCAGACTATCCGGATCAGATGTTGGTCGGCCTCAACCTCAACGACCCGCAAGTTTTTGACGTGTACCGGATCAATCTGCACAACGGCGAGGTTGAGTTCGATACGCCCAACCCAGGCAACATTATGAGCTGGCTGGCCGACCCCCAGTTTCAGATTCGGGCAGCGGTGGCGGCCACGCCAGACGGGGGCTCAGATCTGCTCTATCGGGCCTCAGTGGATCAGGACTGGGAGTTGCTGCGGCACTGGAGCGCTGATGATGACGGCTATCCGGTCGGGTTCTCGGCAGACGGACAGACGCTCTACCTCGTCGGCAATCATGAAGTCAACGCCCAGCGGCTGCTGGCTCTGGATTTGGCAACTCGTCAGGAGACGGTGATCGCGGCTGATCAGCAGTATGACGTGGGCGGTGTGGTCATGCATCCGACCAGCCGCAAACTGCAGGCCGTCGCCTTTTTCCGCGACAAGCTGGACTGGCAGATTTTGGATGAAGCGATCCGGGCCGACTTTGACACCCTAGCTCAGGTGCGCCCCGGCGAGTTTGGCATCAATAGCCGCACCTTGACCGACGATCGCTGGCTGGTGGCCTACACAATCGACGATGGGCCAGTATATTACTACACCTACGACCGGGCCAGCCAAACGACGGAACTTCTGTTTAGCAACCAGCCCAAGCTGGAGCAGGTAACGCTGGCCAAGATGCAGCCGATCTCCTACAGCGCCCGCGATGGTCTGACGATTCACGGCTACCTGACCACGCCAGTCGGGGTACCCGCCCAGACTCTGCCGACCGTGCTGCTGGTGCATGGCGGCCCCTGGGCTCGCGATACCTGGGGCTACGACCCGGAAGCCCAGTGGTTGGCCAATCGGGGCTACGCGGTGTTGCAGGTAAATTTCCGGGGTTCAGCTGGATACGGCAAGGCGTTTCTGAACGCGGGCAACCGGGAATGGGCTGCCAAAATGCACGACGACCTGCTGGATGCGGTGGATTGGCTGGTCGCTGAAGGGATTGCCGACCGCAACCAGGTGGCGATTATGGGGGGCTCCTACGGCGGCTATGCGGCGCTAGTTGGCCTCACCTTCACCCCCGAGGTGTTCGCTGCCGGGGTCGATATCGTTGGCCCCAGCAGCATCCTGACGTTGATGCAGAGCATTCCGCCCTACTGGGAGCCGATCAAGGCCCAGATGTATCACCGGATCGGCAACCTGGACACTGAACCCGAATTTCTGAAATCGCGTTCGCCCCTGTTTTTCATTGACCAGATTCAGAAGCCGCTGCTGATCGGGCAGGGGGCCAACGATCCGCGCGTCAAGCAGGCTGAAGGCGACCAGATCGTGGCGGCTATGCGGCAGGCCGGTAAGCCGGTCGAATACGTGCTCTATCCCGACGAGGGCCACGGATTTGCCCGTCCCGAAAATCGGCTGCATTTCTTTGCGATTGCCGAAGCATTTCTAGCCAAATATTTGGGAGGACGCTCGGAGCCCGTCGGGGAGATTCCGGGCCATTCTGGCCTTGTGGACAAGGGGTAGCGGCTGTTGTAAACGGCTAGCTGTAGCGGCTCCAGCGGATGAAAGCCGTCACCAGATAAAGTAGAATGGCGCAGCCAATAATGGCGGGAATGATCAGCACACCCTGAATCTGCCAGTAGAGACAGGCGAAGTTGATGCCAAATTCCCGCCGCAGCAGCGCAAAACTCCATTCGCCGAGCCAAATTCCGGCTAGCCCCAACAAAATTAGCCCGGTTAGCCCGCCCGGAATGCGTCGAGGAATCAGCAGGTAGGCAGCAGCGGCGCAGACAATGGCAATCAGAAGTTTGGTTAACAGATGCGGTATCGTCATCGCATGTGTCGTCTATTGTCAGAATTCGTTGCCAAAGTGAGTCAAAGACAGAGCAAGTCAAAATCGACTGAAGCAGCGACACCCTGAGCCGAGTTGGGAAAGGATAAGTCCTTGATAGCGTATTCTGGCCCACTTTGCCTCAGTACATTATCCCAAAATCGCTTGGGAGCGGACGCAGCTGAAACTCATAGACTGCTGTTGGCCTACCTGCTGCCGTTAGGCAACTCGGCTGTCGCCCATTCCCACAATCATCTGCTGGGTAATAGCCTCATAGGCCTGCTGCCAAGCTTGCTGCATCTCGGGCGTCCAGTCGGAACCCAATAGGAAGGCAAAGGCCGCCATCAGCGCTTCGCCCACGTGGGGAAATTGCTCAGTCAGTGCGCCATAGCGTCTATGTCGTTCAGCCAACCCCTTGATCAGGGTGGCCAACATCTGCGGTTTTTCCAAGCTTTTAATAATCAGAAACAGTGCGGCAACCAGCATCTGCTGCTGTTTGGCCATATCGGTATGGGCAAAGTAGGGCTGCATCTCTGGGTGACGGGTGAAAAGATGCTGATAAAAATGTGTCGCGAACTCCGCCTCGCGAGGCCGGATCTGCTCAAGGCTTTGGGAAAGCAGCTGAATTTGAAACGACATTGTTCAACCTATCTCTCAATAGCAACGGCTAGAGGGTTTAAGACAGAATCAGAAACCGCATAGCGATAGGTTGCCCATGGCCGCTGGCCTCAAATCATTTGCTGCCGGGAGAACATACAGCTTATTGCAGCGCAACGAAAGGCAAAATAACTTTGTCAATTTTCACCATTTTGTTCAGCTTAACGGTTCAGCGCCCCAGTTCCTGCGAGCGTTGGCAGGCCGCTTTGACCGCTTCAATTAAGGCCGATCGGATGCCCGCCTGCTCCAGTTGGGCAATGCCTGCAATTGTCGTACCTCCCGGACTTGTGACCTGATCCTTGAGCTGGGCAGGATGCAGGTTCTTGGCCTGAAGCAAATCTGCGGTGCCGCGAACGGTTTGAATGGCGAGTTGAGTCGCCACTGCTCTAGGTAGCCCCACCGCCACGCCGCCATCGATCAAAGCTTCGATCATCACCGCAACATAGCCGGGTCCAGAACCCGATAGGCCAGTCACGGCATCCATCAGCCCTTCTGGCACTTCAACCACTGCGCCAACCGCCCCAAAGATTTGCTGGGCCAGCTGCACTTGCTCTCCAGTCACCTGCTGCCCTGCCGCAATTGCTGTGATGCCAGCGCCAACTGTAGCAGGCGTGTTGGGCATGGAGCGGATGACGGGCTGATTCGGAAAGGCGGCCTGCAGACGAGCTAGCGGGACACCTGCCAAAATCGACAGCACCAGCTGTTCAGATGAAGAAGAGGACAGGGAACTGGTTTGACCAAACACCTGCTCAAACACCTGCGGCTTGATCGCCAACAGCAGCACTGGCACTGCGTCAATCACCTGCTGGTTGTCACTCGTGACCGCGATTCCGTATTGTTGAACCAGATAAGCTTGCCGCTGCACCTGTGGCTCGCTGACCAAGACCTGATCGGAGCTGTAAATCTCCTGTGCCAAAAGGCGGGACAATAGGGCTTCCCCCATTACCCCGCCACCAATCATGCCAAATTGAATGGACAAACAAATTCTCCTCTGACAAATCAATTTGACGGGCTAGCCGCGATTGAGCGAGCTCTAAGCCGGCTACTGAGCCATCCGAATCTGCTCGGTACCCCAGGAGGTAGACTGGGCCGTAGAACGAGGGCGAACCTGAACCCCCTGCATAGCCAGAGCTTCGTTAGCATTGCCGAGTTGGGTACTGACCTGAACACAGTTGGGCGTGAACAAGAAGATGCTTTCTCCAATTCGCTCTTGGTGGCCATCAATGGCGTAGGTACCACCTGCAACGAAATCCACCGCCCGCTGGGCCTGATCGGGGTCCATGATGGTCAGGTTCAGCACAACCGACTTGCGTTCCCGTAGAGCCCGGATCGCTTGAGGCATCTCTTCAAACGTCCGGGGTTCCATCACTACAACTTCAGACATACCGTTGACCGCCCCAGGCATACCAATCACATTGCTCATAGAACTAATTGTAGAACCCATTGTAGAATCAGTAGGTAGCATTGTTCTCTCCCGAACTCGGCGTCTCCGAGACTCTTCTTCTTGTGTAGCCTGAGGGTACTCTTCTTGGTAGAGGGTTTGGTACTCTTCGCCGTCTACCTCTTCATAGTCATACTCATAGTCAACGTTGTCGCCCATACCCACAAAATCCCTCAACTTCGAGAAAATCATATTCACTGGTTCACGCTCCATCACAACTAAGGTTAACTAGAAACTCCAGGTTAGCCCGAACGAAAACTCCGAACCC
>JBJTUI010000795.1:0-8341 GCA_046080625.1 Elainella sp.
GACCGGGCCACGATCCGGTAGCGGCCTTCCAGAATTTCGACGCTGGGAGATTCCAAAGGCAACCAGGATCGATCGCCCTCCTGCTGGATGAGAAATTCCCAAAACTCCATCTGAACCTCCGGTGAGTGGGGAGCAGTGCTACAAGTTAATACTGATAACAAGTTGAAAGATGCAAGTCAATCTGCGGCCCAAACTAACCCGAGCGGCCCGGCTCGTCGCATACTTTACCACTGATTTTGAGATGCAACCGTTAATTTTGTGTCGGCTTTATGTCCGTATTCTGTGCCGCGACGGGCTACAGAACAGCATCCAGAGAACCGATCCGCAGCCTAATCAGGGTCCCCAATTTACTGTGATTCAAAGCTTCTTGCCACCAGTCTACTCAGTGTAAAACTGGAATGGAACCCGATGCTATCCCTGGGGTTTGAGGAATTCCAGGGTACCGCGTTCTGATCTGTAACCCTGTTAAAATTCATGAAAAATCTAGATCGCAGCCGCAATCAAGCCAGCGCCCACCAGATTAGCGCCTATCGGCAAGGCCAGCTCCAGCAGGAGTTGGCAAGCTATAAACAGCAGAGCGATCAGCTTTGGAGTCAGCTGGAAGCAACCGAGGCTCAGAACCAGCAGCTACAGCGGGAAGCCGAGGCTGCCTCTAAACTAGCCCGTCAGCAGCGCCAAAAAAATGAAGGACTGCTCCAGCGGTTGATGAATGCGATTCAGTCTCGCAACTCAATGCGGGGACGTTTGGGCAATATGACAGCGCAGCGTAACCGGGCATTGCGGCAGGTTGAAAAACTGGCAGCCCAGAATCGTGAAGTGTTCCAGCAGTTGAAAACCACGACAGACAAGCTGGGCGAAGCCTACCAGCAGATTGACCTAGTGCGGGCAGAGTACGAGCAGGACATGGGCGAATTGGCCCAAGCCTACCGCGAAGCCAGCCCTGATCAACTCCAGCAGTTGCCGCCCAGGCTGAAGCAGCTTTTAGATCAGATTAACGATGACTATGGTTTGTAGGAATCAAAACCATGAGAAGCAGAGCAGAACGCAACCAGAGCTTTGAGGCAATCAAAGCCAACCTGTTGACCGCCGGGGTGTCGGTGGTGAAAGCTGCCAAAACCCATGAAGAGATGTTCAACACTTCCCTGGAGACAATTGCAGAGGCGATGGAGCTCAATCTCGACGATCGGCCCCAGCTCAATCAGGTGCTCGATGGCTCTGAGGTCAATTTGATTTACGAAGGGCTGCTGCTCCAACGCCAGGAAGCTGAAACCAAAGGCGATTTTGACGCTTACATCAAGGCTGAAGAAAAGCAGCAGCAGCTCGAAGAATTTGAGGCAATCCGCCTAGAGCGTCAGGCACGCATTCTAGAAGCCAAAGTGAGGATTCAGACTGCCCAGCGCCAGCTCGCCAGCTCTGCGTCAGCTATTGAGCCAGAGCAGCACTCACAGCCGCCCTCCTCGGGGTGGACTGCGGACAGCCTCAAGGCGAAATATAAAACCCTCAAGGCGGTTCAAGACGCCTTTGGCATAGTCGCAAAGTCCTGGAAAGCTGCGGTTGACCAGATCAATCGGCAGAATCTTCAGTCCCCTGTCCCCTAACACCAAATCTGCAAAACCCGCCCCTGAATCGCCTGGTGGAGCCATGGGGTGTTGCTGGCCTGGGAGTTGAGCGTGGCGGGCGTGACGGGCCAGGATTCGTTCGGGTCAAACAAAACCAGCTCGGCCTGTTCCCCAACTGCTACCAGGGGCGGAGTCTGGTTGAGCAATCGGGCCGGGGCGGTGCTGAGCCGTTGCCAGAGTTCTAGCGCCGTCCATTGACCAGAGGCAACCAGGGACTGCCAGAGTAGGGGTAGAGCCAGCTCCAGGCCGATTGCGCCGGGGGGAGATTCGGCAAAGGCGACGGTTTTTTCTTCGTAGGTGTAGGGGCTGTGGTCGATGGCGATTGCGTCGATTACGCCGGTTTGCAGGCCGGTCAGCAGGGCCAAGCGGTCGCTGGGGTTGCCCAGGGGCGGGTCGAGGTGGAGGCTGGGGTCATAGGACTGGACGGCGGTGACATCCAGCAGCAGGTGCATCCAGGTGGTGCTGGCCGTGACGGGCAGACCTCGGGCCTTGGCCTCCCGAATCAGCTCGACGGCGCGGGCGGTCGAAACCCGCATGATGTGAACTGGCGTACCCAGTTCGGCAATGCATTCCAGCAGGTAGGCCAGCGGGGCGGCTTCGGCCATCACCGGGATACCAGGCAGGCCCAGCCGCAGCGATTCACTGCCTTCTCGGATGACCCCAGCGCCCACCAGGGCCAGATCGCAGCACCAGAGGGCAATCGGCTGGTTGAGCACCTGGCCATAGTCGAGGATGCGGCGCAGCAGGGCTCGGTTTTGCAGGGGACGTCCGTCGGCAAATCCGGCAATTTCGGCCTCGGCCAGCTCCAGCAGTTCCCCCATCTGTTCGCCCTGGACGCCCTGGGTCAGGGCTCCCCAGCAGTGGAGGGCCGGGCCGGTCTGGGCGGCTTTTCTGATCCAACTGACGCTGGCGCTGTGGTCGAGGGCAGGCTGGGTGTCGGGCAGTAGGGTGAGACGGGTGAAGCCACCGGCAGCGGCGGCGGCCTGTAAAGAGGCCAGGGTTTCACGGGACTCGTTGCCGGGTTCGCCCGAATGGCTATACAAATCCACCAGCCCCGGCCCTAGCACCAGCCCTGTGCAGTCGTGAATGGTTAGATCGGGCAGGTCTGCCTCTAGCGGAGAACCAATCGCCTGCACCGTTCCCGCTTCGATCAGCACATCCGTGACCCGATCGGTCTGGGAGAGCGGATCGAGCAGCCGCACCTGCCGCAGCAATTCGCCGGAAGTCGCAGCCTGAGTCATCGGCCCTACAGCGCTCCTGCTGCGGTTTTGTCTAAAACGCCGCCCAGATGGCTGGTGATGTTCATTGCCTGGATCACGGGGGCTCCGGCGATGCCGTGGGGGTAGTCAATCACGGTTACGGCCCCGTTGCCCTGCTTGAAGGTCCAGAACTTCTCTGGCCCCTGGTCAATTAAATGGCAGAGCAGCGCTTTGTTGACCGCGTCGTGGGCCACAACTAGCGTGGTGACAATGCCGTCTTGACTCTCAGGGATTGCGGCTAGAATTTCCTGCCAGGCCTGAATCGCCCGCTGCCAGACCTGGGCCAGGTTTTCCCCCTCCGGCATTTGCACGGTTTCAGGTGCCTGCTGCCACTGCTGGAGCTCGCCCGGATAGGCCGCCTCGATCTCGGCTTCTAGCTTGCCTTCCCAGAGCCCGTGGCTAATTTCGCAGAGCAGCGAATTCAGGTCGAGTTCCACGGCGGGATGGAGCTGCAAAATAATTTCTGCGGTTTCCTTGGGACGCAGCATCGGGCTGCTGACGGCCCGATCAATCTGGATGGCTTTGAGAAACTCGGCGGCCTGACCAGCCTGCACCCGACCCTGATCGTTCAGCGGCACATCGATCTGGCCCTGGAAGCGTTTGTCGCGGTTCCAGTCAGTTTCACCATGCCGCACCAGCAAAAAGCGGGGGCCGGTCTGGCCTTTGCGCGGCTTGGGCAGCGGCTCGCCCAGATGGGCCGTCAGGTTGATCGACTCTAGCTGCACCAGATCGCCCAGCCCACCGCCAAAATTCAGCACCGAAATGCCGCAGTTGGACTGGTGAAACGACTGGTAATGGGCCGGACTCAACCCCACGGCAGTGTTGATCAAACAGCGGTTGATGCCGCTATGGGCCACCACCAAAATCGTCTCGCCCTGGTGCCGGGGCAAGACTTCCTGCCAAAACTGGCGCGCCTGGTCGTAGAGGGCAGGCACGGGGTAAAAGTCCTGGGGGCCGTCGGGGGTGTCAAGCTGCATCACCAGCTCGTGGGGCCGGTCGCGCCAGCAGCGAAACCCTTCGGGATACTGGTCTTCTACCTCCTGGAAGGTCAACCCCTCCCACTGCACCAGGTTGATTTCCTTTAGGTTGTCGATCAAGGTCAGGTTCGAGCCGTTGCCCTCGTCCAGACCCTGCTGCAAATTGGCCAGAATCAGCTCTGCCGTTTCTTTGGCCCGCTGTAGAGGGCTGCTGTAGACGGCAGCAAACTTTAGATCTCGCAGCGCCTTGCCCACCTGGCCTGCGCCTTGCTGGCCGGTTTTTGTCAGACGAGACAGGTCGCAGTGTCCCTGCACCCGTCGTTCCACGTTGTAGGAGCTTTCTCCATGGCGAACCAAAATGACGCGAGTAGCCAGAGCCCTATCCTCCCGATAAACTTGACCCAAAAGTCAACAAAATTTTACCTTACTTCCAGTGCCCTAACTGTATCCCTTCGGCTGTTGATTAGCTGGCATCCCGGTATGCTCCGTCGATCAAGCTGGGAACGCAAGGGCTGACATCCAGTTCCGCCGCCAGCGCTACGTCTTGGGCAAATCCCCGTCCGATCAGCTCTTGGCCAGAGCCACACTGCGCCATCAAAGCGGGTAAAGCTTGCTGCACATGCCGATAGGCTGCGACGGCCAACTGCGCTTCCGGGGACCAGTCGCCCTCCAGATAGCTAATCACTGCTCCCGCACCCACCAAATCCTCAAAAGCTGGACGCAGGCTGCCATCGGGCCACCTTTCTCCGGCTGGAATCACACCGATCCGCTGTCCGTAAGTCTGGGCGGCTGTGGCAATCGCTCGGCAGTTTCTCAGGCATCCGGCTAGGGTTGGTGTCCCCGCTGCGGCTAGGCTGAGCCTAGCTCCGTTGGCAGAAGGCAGGACGAGACGAGTCCCCGGCTGGATCGACAGCAAAGAGGCCGGAGACAGCGAATAGCGGCTCTCTTGGCGCTGACCCGCGACTTCAGCATCCATCGACGCTGCAAAAGCCTGGGCTGATTCGTCTTTCCAGCGGTAGGGGAAAATCGCTGCGCCCCGCCGGACGGCAATCTCGACGCAGGTCGAAAAAGACAACACGTCCACAATCACGAGGACATCGCTGATCGGCGCGAGCTGCAAAATCCCCTGTAAACCCCACTCACAGCGCACCTCAAACTCGGCTTGATCAAACATAGACGTGGCTCACTTGCTGGTTAGAGTTTCGACTGTACCGCCTCAGCCCCAGCTCTAGATCGGAGAAGGCCAGAACCGCTGCACTGAATTAGGCGCGGCAAGGGCGGTTAATGCGACACTAGACAAATGCTCTGAACAACGCTTCGAATCAATGCTCTGAATCAATGCTCTGAATAGTTCAATGCTCTGAACAGAGATCTTCACCTACCTTTTGGAACGCGGATTCACCTTCCTAGTCATGACAGCCTCACTCAAACGCCTGCTCCTGATCGCCATCACCCTCGTCGTCCTTCCCTTGATGGGGCTTTCCCTCTGGTCGAGTTTGACCGAACCGCAGATCACCGATCGGCTCCAGCTCTACCAAACCGATCTGCTGCTGCATGTGAATGAACTGAACGACAGCGGTCCAGACGGCGAGAATCTGCTGGCGGCCCGCAAGCTGGTTCTGGGAGACGAGCCCCTGAAGACCGCTCTGGAGCAGTACCAGGATGTCTACAAATCGGCGGAAACCAGCTTCAAGAAATTCCAGTCCCAGCCAGACCAGACCAAAGCTCAGCAAAATCTGCGAAAACAGCAGGTGCTGCTCGACCAGCTCGATCTGCGGATCGGCCTGCTACAGGTAGCCCAGAACAACCCGACGGCAGCCCAGGCCAACTGGGCCAAAATTAGCCAGACGGCTACCCCTGCTTCAACTGAAGCAATTCAGGCCAACGTCTTGGCCAACCTCTGGCGCGAGCCGCCCCAGATCTTGCCGGAGGCCGAAGTCACCCTGCAATCGCTCCAGGGCTGGTTTCGCTATGTTGGCCTGTCGCGGCTCTATCAGCTCCAGCAGCGCACCGATGCCCTGACGCTGCTCCAGGCCCAGGAACAGGAGATTGCCCAACAAACCCTGGTAAAACTGGCTCTGGTGAGTACGGTGCCTGCAGTCGGGGCGGTGATTGGCGTAGCGCTGATTCTGGGTCTGGGTCTGCGACGACTGCTGCGCGCCTCTACGGAGAAAAGCGAGACAGACTGGGCCTGGCAAGTGCCCTGGACCTGGGAAACCATCGCCTGGGTGCTGATTGTTGGCTTTCTGTTTGCCGGGCAGATCGCGATTCCTGGCGTCCTGAGTCTGGGGAATGGGTTGCTCAACCAGGCTGGCCTCAACATCACTCTCGGCGGCGTGGCTGGCCGCACCAAAGCGATCTATACCCTGGGCTACTATTTGCTGATGGCGGGAACGGGCCTGTTTGTGCTTTATCGAGCCGTCAAACCCTATAGCCCTCTGCCGGAAGACTGGTTTCGCTTCCCCGGCAAGCGCAACTGGGTGTTGTGGGGACTGGGCGGCTACTTTGTGGCGCTGCCCCTGATGTTTCTAGTTTCTTTTCTGAACCAGCAGTTCTGGCAGGGACAGGGCGGCAGCAATCCACTGCTGCAAATTGTCCTGGAAGAAGGCGACCCGGTGGCCCTGCTGATCTTCTTCCTGACGGCGGCGGTGGCCGCACCTTTTTTTGAAGAACTGCTGTTTCGCGGCTTCCTACTGCCGTCCCTGACGCGCTATCTGCCGGTCTGGGGCGCAATTGGCCTCAGCGGCTTGATCTTTGCCCTGGCCCACCTCAGCTTGTCCGAGGTGCTGCCTTTGGCTACTCTGGGTGTCGTGCTCGGCTTTGTCTACACCCGCTCGCGCGGACTGCTGGCCTCAATGCTGCTACATAGTCTCTGGAACAGCGTTACCATGGTCGGCCTATTCATTTTGGGTAGTGGTACAACCTAGACAAGCAAAACTATCTGGAACCGCCTGTCCAGGGCGATTCGTCCGGGGCAGATTCGCCTGAATTGGGCTTGGCCCAGGCCACCGTTGGTTTGCGGGAGGGTCGAACTTCGCCACCGTGCTGATTGGGGCCAGCAGGGTTGGGGCTGGGAGAATTGGGGCCGGGAGAGCTGGGGCCAGGAGAATTGGGACTAGGAGAGTTGGAGCTGGGAGAATTGGGGCCAGGAGAGCTGGGACTAGGAGAATTGGACTTGGGTTGGGCTTGTCCTGGGATCGGTGGGCCGGGCTGGGCTTCTGGCTTGTGATCGGGTGCATCTGGGATACTTGGCTCGGCGGCAGGATCGGGATACTGCATTTGCAGCAGCTTTGGCACGGTGACGAACCGATAACCCTGGCTTTGCAGGGCGGTGATCATCTGGGGCAAAGCCTGCACCGTGGCCGATTGATTGCCATAGCCATAGCCGTCATGCATCAGCACAATCCGCCCCGGCTGGGCGTTGCGCAACACGTTGTCCAGCACAATTGGTGCGGCCACGAGCGAGTCCTGGGAATCGACCGACCACAGCACCACGGCATAGTGGTTGCGCTTGGCATAGTTGACCAGTTTGTTGCCCACCTGACCATTGGCAGGGCGGAACAGCTCTGGCGTCATTCCAGTGGTTTCTTTGATCAGCTCCGTGGTTTGATCAATCTCCTGCTCCGGGTCAAGATCCTGGTCGGTTTCCATAAACGGAGTCCAGCCGCGATTGCCAACCGCATGCCCCTCGGCTACCACGCGCCGAGCCAGTTCGGGCTGTTGCTCCACGTTGACGCCCGACATGAAGAACGTGGCCTGAACTTTGTATTGCTCTAACACATCCAGAATCTGAGCCGTGACCTCGGAAGAGGGGCCGTCGTCAAAGGTGAGGGCGATCACCTTGCGGTTGTCTGGCAGGGAAACCTGAGAAATCACCTGGTTCTGGGCCTGCTTCGGAATTTCAAAACTGGTTTGGCTGGGCGGCAGCGGAATCCGGATCAGCCCCTGACCATTTGGCATCTGCACCGAGCCCGCCTGGTTGTTCAGAGCTGGAGCAGCAGCAGGGTTGTCTTTGGCGAGCACCCGCCCGATTTCCACATAAAACAGGCGATAGCCAATCCAAAACCCGACTAGGGTAAAGCTACTCATGAACAGGGTCCGAAGCATGTGGAATCTGGCCTGATTTGCCATTTGTAGCTGGTGCTGGGCCGGGCTGCGACGGCGAATCCGGGCTGCTGGCGAGTTAATCCGCACCGACATCTGCCAGAGCACCCGCGAATCTCCGGCCATTCGGGCGACGATCCGCGCCCCCTGAATCACATCGGAGTTCAGCGTCCAGAGGCGATAGCAGATAAACCGCGCTAACCGCTCTCTCAGGTGTAAACAGGCTTCTCGGCGGCGGGGGCGGCGAAAGCTGACCAGAATCTTGAGAAACTGGCCGGACCCAGGCTGCACCTGCACCTGCACCCCCTGGGGTCCCAGCAAACTGTTCATCCAGTAGGTTAAAGCGCGACAGTTTCCGTCCTGGGCAAGCTCCAGCAGAGAA
>JBJTUI010000796.1:0-12551 GCA_046080625.1 Elainella sp.
ACTCCTGAAACCCAGTAAACTCGTTATTCTCAATAAGGTTTTTTATTGAGAACAGCTAAAAATTCAACGCAGATATAAGGGTTTAGGCTATAGTACGTTTGCTCAAGATGAACTTAAAAAAGTTTTCTGCACCACTAAGGGCGCAGGCTTACGGCAGCTGCGAGCTGAAAGCTGGTGGGTTACCTCAGGCGGCTGATTGCTGGTCGAGCCAGCCGTGCTTTGAAATCCTGTTGAATATCGAATAAGCAAACATAGAGAAGGTGGCAGGCATGGCTTCGATGGAGGATTTGATTCTACGCGGTGCTAATCCGTTTGATAGTTTGCGTTCAATCAACTTCTGGCACCGACAAAATCTGCCAGAGCCGACCGTGTTCTCGATCCATCAGGATGCCATGATCGCCGTGGCTGGCATGCTGGAGCAAGTGGCCCAGGATCGCTTCCCCCGCACGGTTTTACTAGATGGCGACAGCGGTTCTGGCAAGACCTTTCTGCTGGGACGACTCAAGCAAGCCCTAAACTCCAAAGCCTTCTTTGTCTATATCCCGCCGTTTCCCCAGAGCGATCACATCTGGCGTCACATTTTACGTTATACGGTGGATAGCCTGGTGCGGGTACCAGCGGGCCAAAAATATTCCCAGCTGCTGCTCTGGCTGAAGGGCGTGCTGCTGGCCATCAGGCAGCGCGGTCTGCGCGACCGACTCAAACAGAATATTCTGGATTTGCTACAAACTGACCGCCAGCAGTTCATCAGATGCCTGAAGCAGATTTACAAACAGCTCGGCCCCGACAGCATCTACAACGCCGACCAGTTTTTCGGCATTTTGCACGACCTGACCGACGCCAAACTCTATCCGCTAGCCTGTGAGTGGCTGCGGGCCGACGATTTGAGCGAAGAGTCCCTGATGGCCCTGCGGCTGAAACGCTCGATTGACACAGAGCAGGCCGCCCGCGAAATTTTGGCCAACTTTGGCCGTGTCGCCATCAACACCCAGCCGATTGTGCTCTGCTTCGACCAGCTGGAAAGCGTCGCTCGCCTCAGCGACGGCTCCCTGGATCTGCAAAGCCTGTTCAACGTCAACACCAAAATTCACGACGAGGACCGGAACTTTCTGGTGATCATCAGTCTGTTGACCCACACCTGGGAACACTATCGCACCCGAATCGACCAGTCCCATCGCGCCCGCATCGACAGCGAAATCCCCCTACGGCTGATCAACCTAGATCAGGCCGAAGCCCTCTGGACCTCACGCTTGCAGCACCTGCATCAACAGGCCCAGCCCCAGCCCAACACGCCAATTTATCCGCTCAACCGCCAGACTCTGATTGAAAGCTGTCCCGGCGGCAAAACCAACCCCCGCGACGCGCTGCGCCTGGGCCGCGACAGTCTGCAATCCTATCAGCAGTGGCTGCTCCAGCATGTCGAAACCCGCGTCAAGCCCTCCTCTCCCCCACTTCCCCCATCCCCCCCGCCTTCCCCATCTTCCCCGCCCGCCCCACTAGCCAGCTTCCAACTCCACTGGCAAGACGAACTGACCAAGACCCAGGAAACCATCGGGCAAATCCGCCAGTTCACCTCACTAGAGCTGATCGAAATGCTGAAACAGGCGCTCTTGTCCCTGCCCGTAGCGGAAGTGACTGCACCGCTGCTGGAGCGCACCAAGTTTGCGGGCTATTCCTGCAGCTACCGACTCCAGCCCGACGCCGAGCCAATTGGCCTGATCTGGAGCGAGGATCAGAGCATGGACAGTTTCTTTCGGATCATGGAAGCCTGTCAACGTCTGCTGGCCCAGTCCTCAGCTCGCCTCTGTCTAATTCGGGCCGAATCGGTTGGTCAATCCCACCTGAAGGGCCACCAGCTCTACCGCCAGCTTTTTGTATCGCCCCACAGCCACCTCATCCCCGATCTGGCCTCGGTGCAGCAGCTTGCCGCCTACTTTAACCTGGTCAAGGATGCCCGCGAAGGCGATCTGGTGGTCGGCAGCCAGACGCTCAGCCTCAAACAGCTGCAAGCTCTGGCCCAGCAGGCCAACCTGTTTCAAGACTGTCTGCTGCTGCAAGCTCTCGGGGTCGTGGAAACCCTGCTCCCAGAACTGCTCCCACCCGAACCGACGCCCCTGTCTGCCCCCCGGCCCCGCCAGCTCGAAGACTACCTGCTCAGCCTGGTGCATACCCATCCGGTGATCGGGCTGCAAACCCTGATCCAAACTGCCCAGAGTCAGTTTTCGCAGCTGGATACGGTGCTGATTCAAGAACGGCTGCACTATCTACAGCAAGTCCAGCAAATTCGGGTGCTCAATCCAACTGCCGGACTGGAGGCGCAGCTGGTCTGTCGGGGCAGATCGATAGTTTGATACGCTGCTGGTTAGTTGTTACAGCAGTTTTCAAATCAATAAACCACGGATTAACGATGGGGGTGCAGGGGCGTAGCCCCTGCGTGGGGGCACCGCCCCCACACCCCCTCCTTTAGCCAACTGAAATAAAAATGGCTATGAGCAGCTGGTTGGCTGCTGGGCGACTGTCCATCAGGGGTTTTGGATTTGCGCCTGAAGCTGCTGCACCTGCTCAACCGTTAGCCCTGTGGCCTCTGCAATCACGGTCAGAGGAATTGCCTGTTGCAGCAGCCTGAGTGCAATCGCCTGCCGCTCTTCAGCTTTGCCTTCAGCTTTGCCTTCAGCTTTGCCCTCAGCTTTGCCTTCAGCTTTGCCTTCAGCTTTAGCTATCTGCTCAATTGAAGTGACGTAGGGCATCTGTCGCTCCTGTTCTAGCTGCTCCAACTCGGCTCGAAACCTGCGCTTTAACTCCTCCGGTAACACCATTAGCCAGTCGATGAACCGGAATAGGTTCAGTATATCCTGTCGCCCATAGCCCTGCTCGTAGAGCCGTCGGGTGAGGCGAAACTTCCATTCTTTGCGGGCTGGGGCATCATGCTTCGTTTCCTTTGTCTTCAGGTGGACCATCACCGCCAGGGCGAACGGGTTGCGGCTGGCTTCTAGTGCATTCCAGCGGACACCGTAGTCCAGCAGCTTGATCAGGGGAAACGTGAACTGCACCTGTCACCCCCACAGCTCCTCCTCAAACGGCTGGGGACGCCAGTTTTCCCGCTCGTCGCCTAAAATCGCCAGACTGACTACCTTGCAGTCGTAGCGGTCGCGCAGGCGGTAGTAATACAGGAACATGCGGCGACTGAACTGCTGTTCTTCCTGGCTCTGGATCTCGATGTGGATCAGCACCCAGGTTTCCTCACCACTCTGCTTCCAGACCTTGACGAGCTTGTCAGCAAAACGCTTGCCCAGTTCAGCATCACGTACCACCTGCTGAAGCTCCTGATCGAGGAAGTTGTAGCCTCTGCTCCAGTCGATGTCGCTGTAAATAGCGGGAAAGAAAAACTGCATGAAATCCTGGAAGTAGGCTTCGAGGATGTCTTTCCAAGGGCTGTCGTACTCGTCGGCAATGCTGCTCATGCGGCAGAAAATCCAGTCTAGGGCAGCCAGGGATATTGGCGAAAATCGGGCGGGCGCTTTTCCAGAAAGGCCTGCTTGCCCTCGGCTCCTTCTTCGGTCATGTAGTAGAGCAGGGTGGCGTTCCCGGCCAGCTCTTGCAGGCCCGCTTGGCCGTCGCAGTCGGCGTTGAAGGCGGACTTGAGGCAGCGGATCGCGATCGGGCTTTTCTCCAGGATCTCCTGAGCCCACTGGATGCCCTCGGCTTCAAGCTGCTCCACGGGCACCACCGTATTCACCAGCCCCATGTCGAGCGCCTGCTGAGCGTTGTACTGCCGACAGAGAAACCAGATTTCCCGCGCCTTCTTCTGCCCGACAATCCGGGCCATGTAGCTAGCTCCAAAGCCGCCGTCGAAGCTGCCCACCTTCGGCCCCGTCTGGCCAAACAGGGCGTTGTCTGCCGCAATCGTCAGGTCGCATATCAGGTGCAGCACGTGGCCACCGCCAATCGCGTAGCCCGCCACTAGCGCGATCACCACCTTGGGCATGGAGCGAATCAGCCGCTGCAAATCCAGCACGTTGAGCCGGGGAATTCCGTCGGCCCCGACGTAGCCCGCCTCGCCCCGAACGCTCTGGTCGCCGCCGGAGCAGAAGGCATATTTGCCGTCGGTGTGGGGTCCGGCTCCGGTAAACAGCACGACGCCGATTCGGGTGTCTTCGCGGGCGTTGGCAAAGGCATCGTAGAGTTCAAACACGGTCTGGGGCCGGAAAGCGTTGCGCTTCTGGGGCCGGTTGATCGTGATTTTGGCGATGCCGTCGGCCTTGTGGTAGAGAATGTCTTCGTAGGATTTAACGGGTTGCCAGTCCAGCATGGGGAGAGCTTGTCACAATGGTCAATTTACTACCCTACACCGGAAGCAGCTCAAGCAACGGTTTTAGGTTAGGACGGCAGAGCGTAACTCAACCTGGGCCTGATCGAAGGCGACTCCTGCCGAGATCCTGAAGCCTCCTTGCCCCTGTTCGGGCTGGCCTTCTGATTTAGCTGTACGCTCTTGCTGAATGGCGGTCAGTCGCTCCTGGATCAGCCGCCGCAGTTTTTGCGATGCAATGGTTCATTTTCAGCTTACCTTCGTCACGCCCTTCAGTCCGATAAATCGGTCAAGCTGTGTTTTTGAATCAGGGCCTGGTTCTCCGGTTTGTTCAGCCAATCTTGCAGCGCCTCGGTCAGAACATCGCTGAGACTCCAATCCTTACCGCCGTTTTTGAGCGCCGCAACAGCCCGAATTTGTCGGTTTAACTCGGCGGGGATATATCCTCGAAATTCTTTCTTGTCTGCCATTGATCCTGCCGTAACTGAATCAATTTTGGCATGGCACTTCAGAGGATTTGTTTTTCCTAGTTTACGTGTTTGTGCGTTTATGCGTAAATGCGGTATGATTGACCTGGAATTTGAAAAAGCCTGATGTCCCCAGCCAAACTCGCTGAACTCTATCGCCCGTTCCTGATCGTGGCGGATTTTCCGGGCCAACTGCCCCGAGCAATTGCCCGCACCTATAACCAGGAAGATGCCGAAGACCAGATCCGATTTCTGAAACGCCAGATTACAACCGGCGCATTCTACATCGTCTACGACCCGGAACCGCTCAGGGTACGGCAGAATTAACAGCGCTTTGTCTGAAGAACCGAGGACTTTGCTGCCCAGCAGTCTAAAAATCGCGACTCTAATCCTCGCCTTCGGGGAATTCCTCAGTTAGAATCTGATCGATATCTCGCATCCCGGCCAGCACTCGCAGCACTTCAACCCGATCGGTTCTGAATCGATACACCACAACGTAAACGGTTTTGCCGATTCTGGGCGTCACCAATTCGCGGGTATTAGGAACTCGTCCCGGCTTTCCCAAACTGGGCAATTGCACCAACCCCTGGATGATTTTGCTCAACCGACTCCCTACGCGCTGAGCGGCGGCTGGATCATCGGCAGCAATGTAGGCTCGAATGTTGACCAGATCCCAAACTGCTGTAGAGAGATAGGTCAGGCGCATGGAGGAGATTGCTCATCTGCCGTTCCCCAGGACTCAAGCCATGCATTGACGGCATCGCCATCCACCCAGTCGGCCTGATCGCTGTCGGCTAGAACAACCGCCTCTTCTATTTGCTGAATTTGCCAGGTCTGTTGTTCTACATAGGCTGCGATTGCCTCAGCCGCCAGCCAGGACTTACTGCGACGGGTGCTAACGGCCAGCGCTTCGAGTTTCTGTTTGAGCGCGGTGGGGAGGCGAACCGTGACGGTTTCACTGGGAGGTTGCGACATAGGGTGTCGTGTCAGAATGTCTACATTGTACACATTGTATGCAGAACCGGGACTCGTACCACAAACCAGATCCGGTTCCTGAAGCGCCAGATCACAGGCGCGTTCTCTATCGTCTACGACCCGGAGCCACTGCGAGTACGGCAGAATTGACAGCGGCTTTTGCGACGCGAGTATTGCGACCAGCGATTTATTCATCGTTCTTGTCTTCCTCAAACAGGTCGGCGGCTTTACTTCCTAGCAGACCAAAGATTGCGCCGATGCCCATGTTCCAGGTGGTGTTGCAGGTTTCAAACACGCGAGTCTGTTCGGGCGAGAGGTTGCCTTTGCTGGAGAGCCAGAGCGAGCCACCGCCAGAGAGCAGGGTGAGGCAAACGACGGTGAAGAAAACTTGCTGAAAAACGGGTGGAAGTTTGGCGGGTTTCATGGCGAATTCCTTTGGGTTAACTGCTCAAACTCTGCCAAATTCACCTGCCCTTCCTCGTTCAACTGGGGCGCTGAAACGTCCAACTTCTGTCCAAGCTTGTCCAAGTTTTGTTCAGGTTGCTAGGATTGCGGAAATGCTGAACTGCAAGTATGGCCAAGCAAACCGAGCGAACCCTGTTTTTGACACTAGAAGGTAGACATAAGGCGGACGATGCCCTGCGATTTGTCGGCAGCAAGCGAGATTTGGCAGCCCAATTGGAGATGTCACCCACGACAATCACGAACTTTTTTGCAGGCCGCAAGGTTGATCGCCAGAAGTTTTTGAAGATCTGCCAAGCGCTGAAGCTGAAATGGCAGGAAGTGATCGAGCAGTCTGGGGCAGCCCCAGCCGATCAAAATGCAGTGGCTCAGCTTGTCCAGAAATTGCGGCAGCAGATCCGGCCTCAACTTCTCGAACAGTGCGGCACGATGCACGTTCTCGACATGACGCAGCCGATTGCGTTGACGGGCGAGCAGGGCATTTATACCAATGTGAACATTCTGGAAAAGCTGAGTGGACGACAGCGAATCGAGCTATCTGACTTGCTAAAGCAGTGCAACACAGAAGAGTTTGAGCGGTTTGGCTTGAGTCGCATGACCGAGCAGCGAGTGCCGGGGCTGGATGCCGCCCAGCGCTACCCGAAGCTGATGGTGTTGGGCAAACCGGGAGCCGGGAAAACCACGTTTCTGAAATATCTGGCGATGCAGTGCATCGAAGGAAACTTCTTGCCGGGGCATCTGCCGGTGTTTGTGACGCTGAAGGCGTTTGCTGAGGAAGAAGCTCGGCCAGATTTGTTGAAGTACAGTGGCGGCGAGACGGTGACGCCAATTCTGGAAGCAGGCAGAGCGTTGATTCTGCTAGACGGTTTGGATGAGGTGCGCGAGGAAGACACAAAGCGCGTGATTCACCAGATTGAACAGCTCTCGAAAGAGTACCCAGACAATCATTTTGTGATCACCTGCCGGATTGCGGCCAAAGAATACACCTTTGGGCAATTTACCGAGGTGGAAGTTGCGGATTTTAACAACGAGCAGATCGATACGTTTGCTCAGAACTGGTTTCGAGCCAAGGGCGATGTTCAACGAGCCGATCTGTTTCGCACCAAGCTGAATGAAAACAAGCCGATCAAGGAACTGGCCTCCAGCCCGCTCTTACTGACGCTGCTCTGCCTGATGTTTGAGGACACGACCAGCTTTCCGGCCAATCGCTCGGAACTCTACAAGGAAGGTTTGGATGTGCTGCTGAAGAAGTGGGACGGCAAACGCAAGATTGAGCGGGATGCGGTCTACAAAAATCTGTCTCTGAAGCGTAAAGAAGATTTGCTCAGTCAGATCGCGTTAACCACATTTGAACGCAAAGAATATTTCTTCAAACAGCGCAATCTAGAAGACTATACCACTGACTTCATTCGCAACTTGCCCGACGCCAAAACCGATCCAGAAGCGCTACATCTGGACAGTGAAGCCGTGTTGAAATCAATTGAGGCGCATCACGGTCTATTAATAGAACGCGCTAAAGGCATCTACTCATTCTCGCATCTCACCTTTCACGAGTATTTTACTGCCCGTGAGATTGCTGCATCTCGTGATCCGGAAGCGCTGAAACGCTTTGTGAAGAACGTGACCGATAGACGCTGGCGCGAAGTGTTTCTACTCACGGCGGGCATGATGCGGAATGCGGATGAGTTGATGATATTGATGAAGCAGCATATTGATCAACTGCTAGCTGAAAATGAGCGATTGCAGGAATTTCTAGCTTGGGTGCAGCAGAAATCTGCTTCAGTTGATGCCTTCTATGAACTTGCTACAGTTCGCGCCTTCTATTTTGCCCTCGACCTCGCTCGCGACCTTGCCCTCGATCGCGCTCGTGACCTTGCCCTCGACCTTGCTTGTGACCTTGCCCTCGACCTTAAGCTCGCTCGCGCTCTTGCCCGCGCTCGTGCTCATGCCTACGCTCGCGTACTCGACTTTGATCCTGTTCATGCTTCAGAGTTAGAAGCCAACCTTCAGCAGTTGAGAGAACATCTCCCTGATATTCCCAAAGAAAGTGGGAGTAGCATCAGAATGTGGTGGAGGGAGAATGCTGAGGTCTGGACAGAGAAATTGCAAGCAAGTGTGATTAAACATCGTAGTATTTGCAATGATTGGCGATTCACTAAAGAACAAGAGCAGCTTCTGTGGCAATATTACGACGCCAACAAACTGCTAGTCGATTGCCTGAACAGCGATTGTTACACCAGTCGAGAGGTGCGAGAGGAGATTGATGCGACGCTGCTGTTACCGGTAGCGGCCCTCTAAATTCCCCAAACCTGTGGGACCTTGAGGTTTGTGCTACGCCCACGCGATGCGAACGGAATTGGGAGGTGGGGGGCGGCAGCCGCAGGGTGTTAGAGAGCCAGACTGACTCAGCAGCAGGTCGCACCGCGCAAACTGGGCCTTGGCTCAAACCGGCTGGAGGTATCGAGTTTCGCCGATGGAAGGGTCAGGCTGAATTCTCAGGCCGATTCCCAGAGGTTGGCTGGAAAACATTGGCTGGAAGACATTGGCTGGAAATGCTATCCTCACTAGCAGTCTGCTGGAGATCACCCCCTGGAGAGGATGTTATGACCGCTGTGACCCCAGGCAATTGGGATGCTTTTGTCGCCCTTCTGCCCGACCTCGAAATCATTCGCGATCCGGCCCAGGTGGCCAAGCTCTCGAAGGACTACTACAGCTACAGCCCGATTTTGCAGGCCCAGCTGGGCGACAAGGTAGGCGATCTGGTGGTGCGTCCGGCCAACGAGGCCGAGGTGCTGCGGGTGGCCAAAGCCTGCGTCCAGGAGTGGCTGCCCCTGACGGTGCGGGGGGCCGGAACGGGCAACTACGGCCAGTGTATTCCGCTCCGGGGCGGCGTGATTCTGGATATGGCCAAAATGCAGGCTGTCAAGTGGGTCAGGCCCGGAGTTGCCTGCGTTGAGCCGGGGGCAAAGCTGGCCGCCATCGACCGCCAGACCCGCGAACAGGGCTGGGAGATCCGTATGGCTCCCTCCACCTACCGCACGGCTACAATCGGCGGCTTCATTGGTGGCGGCAGCGGCGGAATTGGCTCGATCACCTACGGCCAACTGCGCGACCGGGGCAACCTGCACGCCGTCCGGGTGGTGACAATGGAAGACGAGCCTCGGGTAATCGAGCTCAGGGGGGATGCGGTGCAGCAGGTCAACCACGCCTACGGCACCAACGGCATCATCACCGAACTGGAAATTCCCCTGGGGCCAGCCTATGCCTGGGCCGAGCTGATCGTCACCTTTCCCGACTTCATGACGGCGGCCCGGTTTGGCCAGGCGCTGGGCGATGCGGACGGCCTGATCAAAAAGCTGATCTGCATCTGCGCCGCCCCGATTCCCAACTATTTTGCGGCCTTTCGCAGCCTGCTGCCGCCCGACAGCCACTGCGCCCTGCTGATGATCGCCGAATCCTGTCTGGAGCCGTTTGGTGAACTGGTGAAAGCCTGGAGCGGCACCATTGTCTACCAGAAGTCAGCCCAGGAAGCCAGCAAAGGGACAGCGATCTACGAATATACCTGGAACCACACCACCCTGCACGCCCGCAGCGTTGACCCCAGCCTCACCTACCTGCAAACCCTGTTTCCGGCAGACCGGGAGCTAAAGCTGGTACAGCAGATGTATGAACATTACGGCGACGAGGTGATGATCCACCTGGAATATATCCGGGTAAACGGCTCGGTCCTGCCTGCCGCCCTGCAAATCGTGCGCTACAGCACGCCCGAACGACTCCAGGAGATCATCAAATACCACGAAGACCAGGGTGCCTTTATCGCCAACCCCCACACCTACATTCTGGAAGACGGAGGCCGCAAGCAAATCGACCCGGTGCAGCTCGCCTTCAAACAGCAGGTCGATCCCTATGGATTGCTCAATCCCGGCAAAATGAAAGCCTGGGAGATGCGAGATGCAGCGGCAGAGTGATGCCAGAGTAAACGGATAGCCGTACCGATTTTGATAATACAGCTCCTTCGCTAGACAGATTTTTGGGTTCAGCCCTGCTTGCCGCCGCCGAGCCATGCGGTTGCCTTTACACTAAAAGCAGCTTTAGCAGAACTGCGGGCGTGAATCTATGGGCGTGAACCTATGACAGTGGGAATTTGGGTATTGGGCGACCAGCTTTCGCTCAATCAAACCGCTCTGACGGCAGCGGGCAGCGAAACAGCTCCGGTGATTCTGATCGAGTCGAGCCGCCATGTCCAGGAGCGTCCCTACCATCGCCAAAAGCTGGTGCTGGTCTGGTCGGCAATGCGGCACTTTGCGGAAGACCTGCGGCAGGCGGGGCGGGATGTCACCTACAGCGTGGCAATCGAGTTTGAATCGGCCCTGCGCGACTGGATCAAGCAGTATCAAATCACAGAACTGCGGGTGATGCAGCCGAATGACCGCCCCTTTGCCCAGATGATCGCCAGACTGGATCTGCCCTGTCCGGTCACGCTGCTGCCCGACAACCTGTTTCTCTGGACAACCGACGAATTTCGAACCTGGGCTCAGGGCCGCAAAACCCTGGTAATGGAATATTTCTATCGAGCGGGCCGCCAGCGCTACCAGCTGTTGATGCAGGGCGACCAGCCGACTGGCAGCACCTGGAACCTGGACAAGCAGAACCGCAAGCCGCCCAAGGGCAAGCTCGACCCGCCCGAGCCGCTCTGGTTTGAACCGGACGCAATTACCCAGCTGGTGATCGAATATGTCCGCACGGGCGAATTTTCCGACTACGGGGCTCTGGAGCCGTTTCGCTGGGGCGTGACGCGCACCCAGGCGCTAGCAGTGCTGGACTATTTTATCGAAGTCCGCCTGCCCCGATTTGGCCCCTACCAGGACGCGATGGTGACAGACGAAGAGACGATGTGGCACGCCATGCTCTCCCCCTACCTCAACCTGGGGCTATTGCATCCGCTGGAAGTGATCCGGGCCGCTGAGCAGGCCTATTACAATCGTAATCTGGAGCTGAACAGCGTCGAAGGCTTTGTCCGGCAGATCCTGGGCTGGCGCGAATATATGCATGGTCTATACCACTATGTAGACGAGACATATCCCTCGCTGAACTGGTTCAATCACCAGCAGCCCCTCCCCTCGTTCTTCTGGGATTCTGACCAGACCAACATGAATTGCCTCAACCATACCCTGCGTCAGGTCGAAGGCATGGCCTATGCTCACCACATCCAGCGGTTGATGGTCTTGAGTAACTTCGCCCTGATTGCAGGCATCTCGCCCCAGGAAATCGAAAACTGGTTCCACTCGGCCTTCATCGACGCCTACGACTGGGTGATGCAGACCAACGTGATTGGCATGGGCCAGTTCGCAGACGGCGGCATTCTCGCCTCCAAACCCTACGCCGCCTCCGCTAACTACATCAACAGCATGAGCGACTACTGTAAAAGCTGCGTCTATGACCCCAAAGCCCGCACAGGCGACCGAGCCTGCCCCTTCAACTTCTTCTACTGGGATTTTCTAGACCGCCACCGCGACAAACTCGTCGATCAAGGCCGAATTCGCTTCATCCTGCAAAACCTCGACAAAATGCCCGAAGCGGAGTTGGAGGAACTGCGTCAGCGGGCGAGGGAGTGGCATGGGGGGATGGGGAGATGGGGGAGGTGGGGAGATGGGGAGGTGGGGGGATGGGGAGGTGGGGTTGGTTCTGGTTGATGGCCGGTCTGGTTAGCGAGCAATCGGGTTGAAGAGTCTGTCCTAGATTTTGTGTCAAACCAGTTTGCCACTTCGCTCTTTTCCCGCCCGCAGATCAATCCTCTACATTACGCAGAAGTGCGTATAAGTATTGCGAGGAGGGGTTTTTAGCGCTTGGTTGCGGGAGAATGATGAGGATTGTTGAGCAAAGCGTTGGAGCAGTGCCATGCAGGATTGGGTCAGCTAAGCCATCAGTTCCGCTCCCTTCCAGGACTTTCGCCACGCCCAACGTTTCCGCTCTATCTTACGCACCTTGAGTGCTTGCCCTGATGAAACTGTGCCTCAAGCTAACATGAACCGGGTTGAAGCCCAAAGCATCTATCGCTTCTGGTCCAATCCTCAGGTGAAAGCATCCCAACTGATTGCCAGTCAACGAGACTCAGTGCTGCAACAGCTCAACACCCACGCCGTTGTGCTGTCAGTGCAAGACACCACGGATTTGAACTTTGGAACCCAGCGCCCGAAGACAACGGGTTATTGTCAAATCTGGTGTATGAAGAAGAATTAAGCAGCGTTTTTGGTCGTGGAGCGAACGAGGTCAGTGATTGCGATACCATCCTGAAATTTGACTCCTTCAATCACCTGAGCTAGGCGATTAAATCCGCGAAT
>JBJTUI010000797.1:0-3253 GCA_046080625.1 Elainella sp.
CGTCCCCACACCCCTCGTTCTATGCAGGCTCACAGAAAATTGGTATAAGTCCTCAAAAACAGGAACTCAAAACTGCCGGTCGCGCAACATTATTGGGGTTTTGCTATGGCATTTATCGTGACATTCTTGGGCAAGGGCGGCACGGGCCGAACAACGCTAGCCATCGCCGGGGCCAAACAGCTGGCGGCCCAGGGCAAGCGGGTGTTGCTGGCCAGCCAGGATACGAGCCCGGCCCTATCGCTGCTGCTGGGCGCGTCTGTGGGGTCTGAACCTCAGGAGATCGCCCCTAATCTCCAGGTAGTGCAGCTCCAGAGCACGGGACTGCTGGAGCAGAACTGGGAAGAGCTGAAGCAGCTAGAGGCCCAATACCTGCGCTCGCCGTTTTTTAAGGCCGTCTACGGGCAGGAACTCGGCATTCTCCCCGGCATGGACGACGCGCTGGCCCTGGATGCGATTCGCCGCTACGACGGCAGCAACCAGTATGACGTGATTGTGTTCGACGGCACGGGCAGTCAGGCTATCCTGCGGATGTTCAGCGCCCCCGAAGTCACGAGCTGGTATGTGCGCCGCTTCCGGCAGGTGTTTGTCGATTCGGATCTGGGCAAGACGATTACGCCGTTTGTTCAACCAATTGCGGCGGCGGTGCTGAACGTCAACTGGTCGGGCGATCTGTTCTCACAGCCCGGCGTCAACCAGGCCACTTCCATGCTGGAGCAGGGCAGAGCCGCCATTGCTGACCCGAAGCGGGTAGCTGCCTATCTGGTTACAACCGCCGCTGCCGATGCCGTGGCGACGGCCAAATATCTCTGGGGCAGCGCCCAGCAGGCGGGCCTGACGGTGAATGGAGTGCTGGTGAATCAGGCCACTGGACTCAACGCCGAATTTGCGCCGCTGTCGGTACATGCTATTCCAACCCGCACGGGCGACGATTGGCAGGGAATCATGCAGGCCCTACCCGACCTGAGCCAGACAGGCCAGGCTCCCCCACCACTGCGCGTCGATGTGGCCGAGGGCAAGGTCTACCTGTTCCTGCCCGGCTTCGACAAAAAGCAGGTGAAGCTGACCCAGTATGGCCCGGAGATCACCATCGAGGCCGGAAACCAGCGCCGCAATCTGTCGCTGCCTGCGGAGCTGCGGGGCCGTCAGGTGACGGGGGCCAAATTTCAGGACAGCTATTTGATCATTTCGCTTTAGGGTTCGGCAGGTCAGGCTCTAGGGTTTGGGTCAAATCAACCACACCCAGAATTACAAAACCCTAAACATCAGGGGCATTGCCGCTAACAGCGGTTAGATTAGAGGCGTTTCAGCTTAGATTCCCGCTAGCATTTTGCACTCTGCCACTATGACAGCTCTGACTCCTGGCGATCCGGCTCCCTGGTTTACCTTGCCCTCTACCTCCAACCCCAACTACCACTTCGACACGGTCGGCGGGTATCGGGTAATTCTGTTCTTCTTTGGCAGCACCAAAGTTGAGGCCGTCAATCGGGCGGTGCAGTCCTTTTGCGAGATGCAGCCTGCCCTGACCAGCGCCCAGATTCCGTTTTTTGGCATCAGCATCGACCCGGACGATCGGGGGTTAGCCGACCAGGTGAGCAGCGCCACTTTCTGCAAATTTCTCTGGGATTTTGACCAGACCGTCAGCCGCCAATATGGGGTATGCAGTTCTCCCACAGCAGAGGCAGGCGAGTTCAGTCCCACGGCTTTTGTGCTGGACGAAAATCTGCATATTTTGCAGGTGTTTCCATTCGATGGCTCTGCCGACTACCCAAACCGGGTGTTTAACTACGTGGCTGAACTGCCGCCCCAGGAGCCGCCTGTTTTGGCTGTGCGTCAGGCCCCGGTGCTGCTGATTCCGCGTGTCTTGCCCCCCGAGTTCTGCCAGAGCCTGATCGAGCTGCACCAGGCCAGCGGAGCCCGAGACTCGGGGTTTATGCGGGATGTAGATGGTAAAACTGTCGAAATCCTCGACCCCAGCTTCAAAAAGCGCCGCGACATCAACCTAGCCGACACGCCCCTGCGGGAGACGATGAATCAAATCGTCCTGCGTCGGATCAAGCCAGAAATCGAGAAAGCGTTTCAGTTCAGCATTACCCGATTTGAGCGCCATATCGTCGCCTGCTACGACGCCGCCAACCAGGGCTTTTTTAACCGCCACCGCGACAACACCACCAAAGGCACCGCCCACCGACGCTTTGCCATGACTCTGAATTTGAATACCGGAGCCTACGAAGGCGGCTGTCTGCGCTTCCCCGAATATGGCACCCGGCTCTACCGCCCGGAGGTGGGCGAAGCGGTGATCTTCTCCTGCTCGCTGCTGCATGAAGTCACCCCCGTCACCCAGGGCGAACGCTATGCGCTGTTGTCATTTTTCTACGGCGACGAAGACGCGCTGGTGCGAGAGCGAAACCGCCAGTTTTTGGCCAAGCCCGAAGCCAACAGCGCCTCTGCTAACAGCTCTTTTAAGGGCGAGGCGGCTATACCAACAGCTATCCCAACAGCCATCCCAACAGCGAAGCCGGGCTTCCAACCTGCGGCCTCCAAACCGCGCAGCAAATCTGCCAAAAAGCGTCGATGAGGCTGCGCCCCCATGAATCCCTCGCCCTCTAATTCACAGAACTTAAAGCATTCGCAGGATTCACAGGATTGGACTACCCCAGACGGTCTGCGCCTCCACAGCCAATCCTGGCAGCCCTGTCAACCTTGGCAGCCCCGCGCCTCGGTGATGATTGTGCATGGCTACGCCGAACACAGCGGACGCTATGCCCATGTCGCGGATCATCTGGTGGCCCAGGGGTTTGGGGTCTACGCGCTCGACCTGCGGGGGCACGGGCGTTCCCAGGGGGAGCGGGGGATGATTCGCTGCTTTGCCGATTTCTGGTCGGATCTGGATCTGTTCTGGAGCCAGATTCCCCCAACCCGGCCTGTTTTTCTGCTGGCCCACAGTATGGGAACTCTGGTGGCGCTCGGCTTTTTGCGGCAGGTTCGTCCGACTCTGGCTGGCCCGACTCTGACTGGCCTGATCACAACCGGTACGGTGCTGGCAATTGATCAGGACGTGCCCTCCTGGCGCATCCAGACTGTCACCGCCCTCAGCCAACTCTGGCCCCGCCTGCCTGTAGCTCGCCTCAGCAGCCGAGAGATTTCACGCGACCCTGCCGTGGTGGCGGCCTACGACCGCGATCCGCTCGTCTATCGGGGAGCCGTCAAGGCCAAAACCGCAGTGGAGCTGTTTGGCGCGGCCCGCCAGCTGCGA
>JBJTUI010000798.1:0-3021 GCA_046080625.1 Elainella sp.
CAAATCGTTGCAAATATCAGCGAGACATGTTAACTTTATTAACATAAGGTTGACATTAAACGAGGCTCTACAGTCATGGAAAATCAAGATTCCAAGTTTGGTTTTACCCAGTTTGCTGAAACCTGGAACGGTCGTCTGGCAATGCTGGGATTCGTAATCGGCCTGGCCACCGAGCTGCTGACCGGCCAGGGCATCCTGTCCCAAATTGGTCTTCTGTAAGTTTTATTCACCTATCAGTAGTCTGTTCATTGGGCCTTAGCGGCCCTTTTTTTGTTTAAAGACAGGCAAAGTGCTCAATAGAAAATAAGCAGCTGGGCTTGATTAAATTGAAGATGGTTTTAGGGGAGTCCAGAGGGCAAGCTCTCTGTTGGGGGCTGCGCCCCAACCCCTACCGTTCTATAGCTGCATCGACCTACTTAGCGGCCTAGGCGGCTGCGGTTCAGGCCAATCAAGTCTCCGAAAACAACATGGGCAGACGTGCGGCAAGAGGGTCACTCACCGGTTCGCCTCGCCGCATGGCCCAATATTGGCTGAGAAAATGGATCTGCTGTAGAACACCCGACCAGTCGCCCCGATAGCGCCGCAGCTCGTCCTGAATCACCCATCTATACCAGCCGTAGTAGATTAGCCCGGTCGCGCCCGAGAGTAAAATCACCTTCCAGAGCGGACGCGGCTGGCCCAGGTTCTCTTCAGACATAGCTAGCTCAATAAAGCGTCACGTTTCTTAACACTTTATCATTTGTAATCCGCATCCTAGAGGCTAGAGGCGTTGAAAGTGTCACACTGGGCCGGATCGCCTGTTTTAAGGCCCTTGGTAAACCAGCGCACCCGCTGTTCAGAAGTGCCGTGGTTAAAGGATTCGGGCACGACATAGCCCCTGGTTTGCATCTGGATATAGTCGTCGCCGACGCTGCTGGCCGCTCGCAGTCCCTCCTGGGCATCTCCGGGCTCCAGGGTCACATTGCGCTGGGTTTGCTGGGCCTGGTTGGCCCAAACTCCGGCAAAGCAGTCGGCCTGTAGTTCCAGCATGATCGAGAGCTGATTGGATTGCGATTTGCTCACCCGCTGCTGCAAACCCTGAATTTGTTCGAGAATGCCGAGCTGCTTCTGGACATGGTGGCCGATTTCATGGGCAATCACATAGGCCTGGGCAAAGTCGCCGGGAGCCTGGTGTCGGGTGCGCAGCTCGTTAAAAAAGCTGAGGTCAAGATAAACCTTTTCGTCGCGGGGGCAGTAGAAGGGGCCAGAAGCGGCGCTGGCATAGCCACAGGCCGAATTCACCTCACCCGTAAACAGTACCAGCGTTGGTTTGCGATAGCGCAGGCCTTGCTGCCGCAGCAAATCAGTCCAGACATCTTCCGTGTCGGCCAAAACAACTGTGGAGAACTCGGCCAGCCGCTCTTCCTCGGGCGAACGGGTGCCCTGGGAGCCATAGCCCTGATCTACAGAGGTCGCCTGCCGCAAAATTTGGCTGGGGTCACCGCCTAGCAGCGTCACAATAATCGCCAGGAGAATTGCGCCAATTCCGCCACCCACCACAGGCCCGCGTCCCATGCCGCGCCGATCTTCTACGTTCTGGCTCCGCCGTCCAAACTCCCAGCGCATACTGCTCCCCCTTGTGTTGTCTGGGGTTATTTTAAGGCTTGATTCTAGATAACAGAACTTTACCCTAGGAAAGATTTTGGTTTTGGGGTTTTGCGATAGCGAACTGCGGCTGGAGCGGGGCAGACTGGTAGCCGCTAGCATAGGAAGCAGCGACGGAGCTAGCCTGATGATTGCCAACCCCAATCCTGAATTGGATGCCAACCTCTACGAAACCGACTTTTATGCCTGGACCCAGACCCAGGCCAAACTTTTGCAGGCGGGGCGGTGGCAGGAGCTGGATGTGCCGAATTTAGGAGTCTTGTAAAAATAACCTGAGCAGGCAAGGGGCTTAAGCCCCTTGTTCAAGCCAGTAGACCGATCCAGGTGATCAACTTATTCGTACAAGCTGCCTTAGTCGAGGAGATCGAGTCGTTGGGCAGGCAGGAACGACAGGAATTGATCAATCGGCTGGGCGTCTTGCTAGGTCATTTGCTGAAGTGGGAATTTCAGCCTGCGTATCGCTCAAAAAGCTGGTTTGCTACGATTCGGAACAGCGCCGTCGAATTGCCCGCCTGCTTCAGCAGAATCCCAGCCTCAGACCCTATTTGCCAGAAGCGCTGTGTGATGCCTACCCAGATAGCGTAGATCTGGTGATTCGCGAAACGCCGCTACGCTACCGCGACTTGCCGTCCGACTGTCCCTACAGCCTGGAGCAGATTTTGGACGACCGGTTTTTGCCTGGTGACACAGACTGGGATGAGTGGCTTTGAAAGCGCAAATCAATCAGCGAGGAAATAGCGCCATGACTGCCCAACCGATGCCGCATCAGAACCTCTACGAAACCGATTTCTATGCCTGGACGCAGGTGCAAGCCAAGCTGCTTCAGCAAGGTGTGTGGCAGGAGCTGGATGTGCCGAATTTAGTCGAGGAGATCGAGTCGTTGGGCAGGCAGGAACGACAGGAGTTGAGGAACCGTTTAGGCGTCTTACTGGGTCATTTGCTGAAATGGGAGCTTCAGCCCGATCACCGTTCTAAAAGCTGGTTTTTCACAATTCGCGAACAGCGCCGCGAGCTTGCCGATCTGCTGCAAGACAGCCCCAGCCTCGGACCCTACTTGCCGGAAGCAGTCGAACGGGCCTATCTGGCTGGCGTTGATTTGGTGCTGCGGGAAACGCCGCTACGCTACCGCGACTTGCCTTCCGACTGTTCATCCCGCCTTGCCGCCGCCCGCGCTGCGCTGGGCCTGCACCGCCGGCGCGGCACCGCCGCCGCCGGCCTTGCCGCCGCCCCTGCTGTGCTGGGCCGGCACCGCCGGCGCGGCACCGCCGCCACCGGCCTGGCTGCCCACAGCACCAGGCTGCGCTGCGCTCCCATCCTCCTCAAGCTGTGCCCCGCCGTCGCCAGACCCCTTGGGCCCGCGGCGGCGGCTGCGGCGGC
>JBJTUI010000799.1:0-5054 GCA_046080625.1 Elainella sp.
GACATGCTGGCCCAGATTCGCGAGGCCAAGCGGCGCGGCAAGCTGGTAGCCGTTGGCGGCCCCTACCCGACCTCGATTCCGGAAGAACCGCTGCAAGCCGGAGCCGATTACCTGATTCTGGACGAGGGCGAGATCACGATCCCGATGTTCGTCGAGGTCGTGCAGCGGGGCGAAACTTCTGGCGTATTCCGGGCTAAGGACGGCGAAAAGCCGGATGTCACCACCACGCCCGTGCCCCGCTACGAGCTGCTGGAACTGGACGCCTACGATTCCATGTCGGTCCAGTTTTCGCGGGGCTGCCCCTTCCAGTGCGAGTTCTGCGACATCATCGTCCTCTATGGCCGTAAGCCCCGCACCAAAACCCCCGAACAGCTGCTGGCCGAACTGGATCGGCTGTACGAATTGGGCTGGCGACGGGCGATCTTCATGGTGGACGACAACTTCATCGGCAACAAGCGCAACGTCAAGCTGCTGCTGAAGGAATTGAAAGGCTGGATGGCGGAACACGAGTACCCGTTTACCTTCAACACCGAAGCCTCGGTCGATCTGGCTCAGGATGACGAGCTGATGCAGCTGATGCTGGACTGCAACTTCAACGCCGTGTTTCTGGGCATCGAAACCCCGGACGCCGACAGCCTAGAGCTGACCAAGAAATTCCAGAACACGCGCGGCTCGCTGGCCGAGGCCGTTGAGAAGATCAACCGGGCCGGACTGCGGATCATGGCCGGATTCATCATCGGCTTTGACGGCGAAAAAACCGGGGCGGGCGACCGGATTATCGACTTCGTGGAGCAGACCGCAATCCCCACCGCCGTATTTGGCCTGCTGCAAGCCCTGCCCAACACCGCCCTCTGGCACCGGTTGGAAAAAGAAGGCCGCCTGCTGGGCAACAAGGGCGACGGCAACCAGTTTGCCCTGATGAACTTTGTCCCGACCCGTCCGGTCGAGGAAATCGCCCGCGAGTATGTCCACGCCTTCTGCACCCTCTACGAACCGGATCGGTTCCTGGCCCGCGTCTACCGCCATTTCCTCCACCTGTCGCCTTCGCCCTGCCCCGTGCCGTTCCGCTTCCCCAGCCTCACCGACCTGAGAGCTCTGGCAATCGTCGTCTGGCGACAGGGCTTCAAGCGCCGCACCCGCTGGCAGTTCTGGCGGCAGTTCTTCAGCATCCTGAAGCACAACCCCGGCGTCTGGGACCACTACGTCACCGTCTGTGCCCACGCCGAGCATTTCCTGGAATATCGCCAGATCGTCCGCGACCAGATCGAGGCCCAGCTGGCTGAGTTTCGGGTCGAGCAGGCCGAACGCGAGGCGGCTAAACCGGCAGCGCTGAGCCGCTAGAGAGGCAGTTTGGTAAGACGATTTGGGTAAAACAGTTTAGGTAAGGCGATCAAAAAGCTGGGCAAGGAAAGACCTGCGCCCAGCTCGATTTGCTGAATCAATCCGGTTATCTTAAACCGATTGCTACTAGATAATTTTGGCAGCCCGCAGCCCGAAGTAGAGAGCCATTGCGGTTCCGAAGGCCACGCCAACCCAGAGAATGTAAATAATTGCTCCGCCCATCCGAAAACACTCCGTCGCTAAATCAATCTATACAACCCCTATTGAACCATCATCTGGTGCCCTGTAGTGCAGGCGGTTGGGCAGGTGGAATTGGGCAAGCAACGGCGAGCGTTATTGCTGCGAGCGAAGAACTAGCCGTGCGGATAACCTGCTTGGGCACCAGCAATTGAGCCTGAGTTGTAGCTACTGCCAGCAGAGCCGCCGCTTCAGCCACGCTGGCAGTTCCCATTTTGGCGGCGACGCGGGCATCGGGATGGGGCACTGCGACTCGATTCAGGCGATCTGCCGGAAAGCCGTAGAGCGGCCAATGGCGTTCGGCACAGAGGTTTATCAGGCCCGGTTCGTTTAGCTTAGTGTCGAGGGTGGCGAGTCCGGCAATCAGGGCTTCAGCCAAACTATAGTGGCGACAAACCTGCTGGATCGCTGCTTCGAGGTCCGTCTGTGCAATGCCGCGACGGCAGCCAATGCCGAACCAGAGCGGTTTAAGAGGGCAAATTTGGGGCATTGACGCCTCCGATGATGCATTCAATAAAATGGGGCAGCGTTGCATCCCGTCCTGCATACGCTAGGCTAAAGACATAGCAACAAAGCGCAATAGAAGCCAAAAGATTTGCTGCACGGAAGGATTTTGTCATGAGTCAAACCGTAACCCCTCCTACCCCGGCATCCGCACCCGCTGCTGGGCTGGCCGCCCGCTCCCAAGCTGGTTCAGACTTAGGAGATTTTCTACAGGAGACTGCCGCCCTGACCCGACGGCTGTTTATCCAGCTTCAGCGCCGTCCTTCTACTCTAGTGGCCGGGATTATTCAGCCCGTAATGTGGCTGGTGCTGTTCGGCGCGCTGTTCCAGAATATGCCCCAGGGGCTGTTTGGCGAAAGCCAGAACTACGGCCAGTTTTTGGCGGCAGGCGTGATCGTGTTTACGGCCTTTGGCGGAGCCCTGAACGCGGGTCTGCCCGTGATGTTTGACCGCGAGTTTGGCTTTTTGAATCGGCTGCTGGTGGCTCCGCTGGCCTCCCGGTTCTCGATTGTGCTGGCCTCAGCGATCTTCATCGCCACGCTGAGTTTGGTGCAGACGGCGGTAATTTTGGGCATGAGTGCCTTTCTGGGCGCGGGTTTTCCCGGCCTGTCCGGTCTAGGCATTGTGACGCTGATTGTGCTGACGCTGGTGCTGGGCGTCACAGCCCTGAGCCTGGGGCTGGCCTTTGCCCTGCCGGGCCATATCGAGCTGATCGCCGTAATTTTTGTGACGAACCTGCCGCTGCTGTTTGCCAGTACGGCCCTGGCCCCGCTGGCCTTTATGCCACGTTGGTTGCAGCTGGTGGCTAGCCTCAACCCACTCAGCTACGCGATTGAGCCGATCCGCTATATCTACACCCACGAGAACTGGTCGTTCAACAGTCTGGTGATGCAGGCTCCGTTTGGCGATGTCACGCTGGGTCTGGCGCTGCTGGTGTTGGCGGGTTTCAGCGGCTTGGCGCTGCTCAGCATTCGGCCTTTGCTGCGGCGGGCCTTCGCCTGATTTTTGGCGCAATCGCCTGGCCCAGAATGGCTGGAAGGCGCTAAACTGTGATTCCAAACCTGTTGCTAAGCGGGCAAGGGAGCAATTTGAGTCTGGGTACGTCTGTAGTTTCAGCTGAAGCTTCACAACCCATTTGCCCACCTGAATCGATCAACTTTTACGGTGAGGAGCCTGAGATGAAATTAACGCTAATCCGCACGGGTTTGATGCTGGGTCTGTCGATTGGGGCAGTTGGCCAGGCTACGGTAGGGCTGGCTCAGGGTGTAGATCCGCTGGATGCCAACGAGCGGCGCACCGCTGACCCCTTTTCGAATACGGAGACTACCACGACCGACACTTTCTTTGATCTGATGCACCGGGTGCAGCTGGGCACCGTGCGCAGCGTCTCGGAATATGGCCGCGACCAGCAGGAGAATATTGGTTCGCAGGCGTCTGATTTCCGCACTAGACAGAGAGAGCTGCTTCAACAGCAATCGGCCCAGCCCACCACTACCGTTGAAACCGCTCCAGTGCAGCCTGCTCAACCCAACAGCTACTAGTGGCCCATGGCAACCGAGGCTGTGATTCAAGCGATTCTGGATTTTTGGTTTGGTGAACCGCCCGGCTCCTATGCAGACCGGAAGCCGATCTGGTTCGGCAAACAGCCCGATCTTGACGCCGAAATTCGCCAGCGGTTTGGCGAAAGCTATCAGCAGGACGTGGCTGGACAGTTCACCGACTGGCGCGAGACGCCCCAGGGCTGTCTGGCCCTGATTCTGTTGTTCGACCAATTCGCCCGCAACATGTTTCGGGATACGGCCCAGATGTTTGCGACCGACCCGCAGGCTCTGGAGTTGGCTCGGTTTGCAGTTGCCCAGGCCTATGACCAGCAGCTCTCGCCCCTAGAGCGAATATTCATCTACTTGCCGTTCGAGCACAGCGAAAACCGCCAGGATCAGGTGCAATCGGTGGAGCTGTTTCAGCGCTTGGTAGAGACAGATCCTGAACTAGCCGACGTGCTGGATTACGCCAAGCGTCACCAGGTTGTAGTCGATCGGTTTGGCCGCTTTCCGCACCGCAACAAAATCCTGGGGCGAGACACGACCGCCGAGGAAGCCGAGTTTTTAACTCAGCCCGGCTCGTCGTTTTGAGTGGCTGATTCGTCTAGCCTGGTAAATCAGGCGGCTGTGGGCTGGGAAGCTTGAGGCGCAGCAATTACCGTAACTTCGATCTGCTCTTCGGCGGGTTGGGTCAGCTTCACCTCAACACCTTCACCAAAAAACTTATCGAGCTTCTCCTGCTTCTTTTTCCAGGTTTCAAACGAAATCAGCGGCGAATCAAACTCAAGCACCAGCGCGTAGGCACCGTCGATAGCCTCTTCGCGCAGGCCGATTAGCACGGGCCGCTCCTCGTCGGTAGGGCTGAGGCCCAGAAACTCTAGCGAACTGTCGAGGTGGGCTTCCTGTCCATAGCGATAGCGGGTCACGTCTTTGCGGACCTGGTTCTGAGTGTCCGTAGCCTGCTGTTCGCGCAGGGCCAGCACTTCCGGCCCCGTAGGCTGGGAGTAGGGGACGGGCGTTAGCTCAGCCGATTTGAGGGCTAGACCGCCCAGCAGCAGCGGAATACCGTAGAAAAAACCAACCAGGTTGAGGGTAGCGTTATCGCCCACATAGGCCACCAGGCCAATTACAGACAGAATGGACCCAACCACCAGACCTACCGTTCCTAGAGAAATTTGGCGTAACATGATTCATGGAGTGAGCGTATAGTTAACAATTATTCACTATTCTGGTCTTTCTGACAGATTTGCAAGGAGTCTCCATGACTGATAGTCAACCCGATGTGCAGGTACTTCGCGATCGGTTCAAGCTGATTGAAAGCAAGCGAGAATCTTTGATTCGCCTGTTGGAACAGCCCAATCTGGGAACGCTGCGGATTGATGTGAATCAGGCGCTTGAAGAGATTGACGACCTGATCGACGAATTCAACCG
>JBJTUI010000800.1:0-2709 GCA_046080625.1 Elainella sp.
AGACTGTCTAGAAATCCTGGGAAACACAGAGAATTATAAAAAATCACTTAGAACAAATAAGCGATTGTTTGAAGAGTTAATCTTTTGATATAAAACTACACTTCCGGTTCAGATCCCATCCCCCCGTTTCATGCATTCCCCTGCGGCTTCCAGTCTCAACGTCAAAATCTGCGGCATTACCCAACCCGACCAGGGCCAAGCGATTGCCCAGCTGGGCGCGACCGCTCTCGGGTTTATCTGCGTCCCCCAATCACCCCGCTACGTAACGCCAGTCCAGATCCGAACTGTAGTTGAAGCCCTTCAGCCTGAGTTTGGATCAGTCAGCCGAATCGGCGTGTTTGTCGATGCCTCCCTGGCCGAAATTCAGCAGGTGGTCGAGCAGGGCGATTTAACCGGCGTTCAGCTCCACGGCAGCGAATCCCCCCAGTTTTGCCAGCAGCTGCGGGCGCTGTTTCCCCAGCTCACGCTGATCAAAGCCTTCCGGGTGCGAGATGCGGCTACTCTGGCCCAGACCCAGGCCTACCAGACCCTGGTGGATGCCCTGCTGCTCGATGCCTTCCACCCTGCCGCCCATGCGGGAGAATATGGCGGGACGGGCCACACCATTGCCTGGGAAATGCTGAACCAGTTTCGGCCCAACTGCAATTGGTTCCTGGCTGGTGGCATCACTCCCGACAACCTGCATCTGGCCCTGAATTGGGTGCAGCCCCAGGGCATTGACGTTTCCAGCGGCGTCGAGCTGGCCCCCGGCCAGAAAGATCTAACCCTGGTGAAGCGGCTGCTGGCCCGCGTTGCCGAACTGACGGCTCAGGCCAAAACCGCGCAGGTTAAAACCGGCATCTGATCCAGGCGAATGCTGGTCTTAATCGTCTCCAGAAACGCATAGACCGCAGGCGGATGCAGGGCTTCAGCCAGGGTGGCGATCCGGATGGTTCGCTCTAGGGGATCAGGCAGGGAGCGCGCCTGGATATTGGGCGGAAACGGCTCTGCGGCTAGCCGCCCGATGATCGTCGCCCCCAAGCCCTGGCTGACCATGCTGACAATCGTGGAGTCTTCCATAATTTCGTAGGTGGCAGTCAGGCTCTGGTTTAATCGGGCCAGATGCCCCCAGATCAAAATTGCACAGTAGTCGCTGGTCGGCGGCATGATAAACGGATAGCGAGCCAAATCATCCCAACTGATCTGCGCAGGAATCTGGGCCTGGGGCGGAAACAGGGCGATGTATTCGTCTTTGAACAGCTCCCAGCTCTCAAACTCGCTGTTGGTAGGCACACAGGTAAAGCCGATATCGACCCGACCCTCTCGCAGAGCCTGTTCAACCCCGTCATCTCCCCGGTACTCGGCGATTGTCACCGAAATGCCGGGATAGCGCTTGTGGAACTCGGCAATCACGCCCGGCAGGATGTGGGTGGCCGCACTGCGGAATGAGGCAATTCGCACCTGGCCCGACTGCAACCCCTTCGAGGCATTGGCTTCGCGACCAATCAGCTCCAGTAGTTGCAGCATGGAGCGAGCATGGGTCAACACCCGCTCTCCTACGGGCGTCAAGACCGCACCGTGGCGTCCTCGGGCCAGCAGCACAACGCCCAACTCAGCCTCCAGGCTGGCGATGGCATGGCTGACCGCCGATTGGGAAAGTCCCATTTGCAGCGCGGCCTCGCTGAAGTTGCCACAGTGGGCAATCGCGTTTAGGGCGCGCAGCTGGGAGAGTTTAACGGCTTCTAGGTTCATAGATTGCCCTCAAGAACTGACTTGTGGCGTTCGGCCCTCAGACAGGGATGCATTCAGACAGGGATGTGGTGCCGCCAGCATGGGCTACCCAGACTCACCTCAAATATGTTCCTATTGTTTCCTACTTTTCTGATGCTGCCTTCAGCCTTTCTATGAATTTCATTCATGCATGTGATGAATGCAGTTGTTTGAATTTCGTAATTAAATTAACTAAATTTAAGAAAGATTGTGCTGAACCTCAATTTGGGCTAATTGGAAAACCCCAGGTTCAAGCCTATTGAGCAGAGTTCTTCGTTTAGCAATCGCGGTTGAGCCTCTCCCGAAACGCCTAGTGGGGCAGAGATGATTTCAACCTAGGCATACCGAAGTCTCGCACCAGTCAAACGAGCAGCTATCGCAGTTGCTAGTTACCCAAATCAACCAACACAGCTATCTGTGGGGAGGCAATATGCTGAACAACCACATGCAGTCCATTGTGGCCTATTTCTCTAAATCTACCGATTCAAAACTGGCCGATCAAGAACCGCAGTCTAAATCTACCCTGTGGCCCCAAAGCCACCGTCCGCTCAGCCATCTAGAGCCAGCGATTGCCTATCTTGCTCAGAGCCAGTTAACTGGGAAACAATCTGAGCGGAAACAATCTGAGCGGAAACAATCTGAACCAGTCCGGCTAACTGCTAACCCAGCTCACAGGCTGCGGCAGCTTTGGCAAAACCTGCTCAAAATCCAATCGGACGGCTTTGTTGCATGAAGCAGAAACGGACAAGGGTGGACTTGAGTTGTATTTGATTAAGCTGTAACCGGGTAGCTATCGGGCTTGCATAGTTGGATCATCCTATTGAGCGCCGCACACTTGATGAACAACTCCACCCTGGTTGTCAAAACTGCGACTGCTCAAACTGCCCCCAAAGATGGTCTTGAAGCGAAACATCGTCGTTTCGGCAATAGAACGACGGTGATACCCCTTATCCCGTTTCC
>JBJTUI010000801.1:0-2826 GCA_046080625.1 Elainella sp.
AAAAAAGGAAAATTCAAAGTTTGGGCCATTCGGGGACTGAATCCGGCGGCCTGAGGGCGACTGTCCCGGTTCAGATTCCCCTAGCCTAGATGCCCCAGGTCGGGCCGATTCAGACCGTCATCTGGTGTAACCCCAACTCCACGGCCCCAACTCCACAACCCCAACTACAATTAAGGCAGCTCTGGCTGTTCTTCCTCTCCGGCAGCCTGGCCACCCTACCATGCCCCTTCCCCCTGCCCCTCTGTCCTCTGCGCCCCTGCCCTTGCCCCAGGCGGCCCGACCCGACCTGCCTCCAATCAGCGGTTTTGAGGCCGAGGTCGCGGCGGTGATGGGGTCGGAACAGCCGGTGTTTCTGCCCCACACCAATCTGCGGTTAGACCAGATCCAGAGCGGCTTTGCCTGCGCGCTACACATGCACCAGCCCACCCTGCCCGCCCCGGACGGCAGGCTGATCAGCCACCTGCAATATATGTTTGACCATGCGGGGGAGGGCGACAACCACAATGCCAGCGTGTTTGCCTGGTGCTATCAGCGGCTAGGCCAGTTTATCCCGGAGCTGGTCGAGCAGGGCTGCAACCCCCGTATCATGCTCGACTATTCGGGCAATCTGCTCTGGGGATTTCAGCAGATGCAGCGCCACGATATTCTCGATGCCCTGAAGCGGATCACCTGCGACCCCGCCTATCAGCCCCATGTGGAATGGCTGGGCAGCTGCTGGAGCCATGCTGTTGTGCCCTCGACGCCCATCCCGGATCTGAAGCTCCAGATTCGGGCCTGGCAGCATCACTTTGCCGCTCTGTTTGGCTATGAGGCGCTGGGGCGAGTTCGGGGCTTCTCGCCGCCCGAGATGCATCTGCCCAACCACCCCGACCAGCTCTATCAATACCTCAAAGCCCTGAAGGACTGCGGCTACCGCTGGCTGCTGGTGCAGGAGCATTCGGTGGAAACCCTGGAGGGGAACAGCCTGCCCCAGGCCCAGAAATACCTGCCTAACCGGCTCGTGGCCCGCAGCTCGTCTGGCGAAACCATCAGCATCACGGCCCTGATCAAAACCCAGGGATCGGATACCAAACTGGTGGCCCAGATGCAGCCCTATTTTGAAGCAAAGGGGCTGGGTCGCCAGAGTCTGGCCGATCGGATGGTGCCGTCGCTGGTCAGCCAGATTGCCGATGGTGAAAACGGTGGGGTGATGATGAACGAATACCCGCGCGATCTGTTTCGGGTCTATCACGAAATCCGCGACGGCGGCGGCAACCACCAGGGCACGGTGGCCCTAAACGGCAGTGAATATCTGGAGATGCTGGCAGCAACGGGCCTGGGTTCGGCAGACTACCCGGTCTGTCAGGCTGTTCAACAGCACAAGCTCTGGCAGCGCCAGCCCGAGAACAGCGACCAGCTTGAGCAGATCATCGCCGAGTTAAAGCAGACCGATCCTAGCTTCCAGATGGATGGTGCTTCCTGGACAAATCACCTCAGCTGGGTGCAGGGCTACGAGAACGTGCTGGAACCCATGAACCAGCTCAGCGCCGGGTTTCACCAAACCTACGGCGACCAGCCTGATGCAGACACCGCCAGACGAGCCGACTACCAGCAGGCTCTGCTCTACAATCTGCTGCTGCAAACCAGCTGCTTCCGCTATTGGGGGCAGGGCACCTGGACCGACTATGCCCGCGAGCTCTACCAGCGCGGTCTGGCCGCCCTGCCGTAGATTTCTCAGATCCTTCGACCAAATTGGCCCACTCCTGGGGAAAGCTGCTATACTGGGAAACCGATGGCGAGCGTAGCCAAGTGGTTAAGGCAGCGGATTGTGGTTCCGCCACGCGGGAGTTCGAATCTCCTCGTTCGCCCTGGTTTCAGGATTTGCTGATTCGGACTTCCCTAGCAGCTTCCCTAAAACCGATCAAAACACCCCATCGGGGTCATAGCTTTTCTAAAGCGAGTCAGACCGCTTGGGTAGTTTTTGCCTCGCGAACACTGGGCGCTGGTTTTTACTCGTCTGGGTCACCCACCCCCTAATGCTTCTATACAGAGGGTGGGTGACCCAGTTTGGCATGAGCAGATTTCCGCAGGCAAATTCCAGCGGCCAGTAGTAATGCAGTATCATCCCACCGAGCGGGGCACCCCCCCGCTCAAGACGCGGCAAAATTCCTTCCTGCTTGATCCGGGAATTGGAAGCGCGGCGACGTAGTTCATACCAGAGAACCTGATCGTCACTGTCTGCCCCTGCTGCGTTCTCTTAAATTAAGGATTTTTCACCATGAATAAAGTGAGTGGGACCGCGCTAGTTGCGGTCGGGTTGTTGGCTGGAGTTGGGTTAACGGCTATCGGTTCGCGTGTCTCGCAGATTGCCCCGCAGAGTGGGCAAGTGGCACCGCAGTCTGTGGCCAGTCCGGTTGCTAGCCCTGTTGCTGTCCAGCAGGCTCAGCCGCAGAGTTCCGGCCTGCTGGAGACGAAGAACCTAGCATTTCGGGATATCAAGATTGCTCGCTATACCGGCGATGTGCCAGATGATTCCGATGTGGCCGGTGAACTATATCAGGTGACAGCAACTATCACCAATCGCAGCAATGAAACTATGTCGCCCTCTGGACTGGGTGGCGTCAGCTATAAATTGAAAGACAGCGAGGACAGGAAGTATCAGGCGGCTGACTTCTTAATTGGGCTGGGTGACGATGGACTGAAAAGTACAGATGGGATTCTGCCAGGACAAACCAGAGAGGGCATCATTGTTGGAGTGTTTGATGTGCTTCCGGGTGCCACTGGCCTAGAGTTAGGGGTGAACGACGGCTGGTTTTCCGATACGAAATATGTAGGCCCCGCCCGAAC
>JBJTUI010000802.1:0-2783 GCA_046080625.1 Elainella sp.
AACATCCGCCGCGCCTTTGGCTATACCACCCTGTTCCAGCCCCAGAAAACCGTCAGCCGGGCCGAAGCCGCCGCCGTGCTCTGGCAGTTTGGCTCCCAGGGCAATAGCCTGACGGCCAAAGATGCAGCCCAGCTCAGCCCAGCTCCCGAAACTCCAGGACAAACCGGCGGCTAGACCCGAGACAGGCAGGACGGGAAAGTCGCAAAGGTTGAATTAAGGGGAAGTTGAATCAGGCAGAGCACCGGAGCATTCTCCGCTCTTTGTGGTGGGTGGAGGGATGGGGGAGATGGGGGGATGGGGAGGTAAGGAGTGCAGTAAGCCAGGACTGCTCGCTCAACTCGATCAGGCTGTGCGCTCATCCATTGAGGCTCTGTGAGGCATTTCGCGGCAGGAGAGGACTACAGGCCATCTGTGTGTCATCTCTTTATTAAGACAGCCTTTATTAAGACAGCCTTTATTAAGACAGCCTTTAAGAAAGGTGAGAAAGCCCACCTCCCCATCTCCCCCATCTCCCCCACCTCCCCATCCTCTACTCCAAAACCGCCGCCTTCAGACTGCGACAAAACACCTCAACGGCCTGCAACCCCTGCTCCGGCGAACCTTCAGCCAGTCGTTTGACAAAGGCGCTGCCGACAATCACGGCATCTGCGCCCCATTCCATCACCTGTTTGGCCTGGCTGGCTTCCGAGATGCCGAAGCCGACGCCGATCGGTTTGTCGGTAACGCCGCGCAGGTCGGTGATCAGGGTCTGGACCCGCGATTCGATTTTGGTGCGGATGCCGGTGACGCCCGTGACGCTGACCAGATAGATAAAGCCCTGGGCCCGTTCGGCAATCGTGGCAAACCGGGCGGTGGGAGTGGTGGGGGCGACCAGCAGGATCACTTCAATTCCGGCGGCGGCGGCGATTTTTAGAACGGACTCGGTTTCTTCTAGCGGCAGATCCGGGACGACTAAACCTTTGGCCCCGGCGGCGGCGATGTCCTGAAAGAAAGTTTCGATGCCGCGATTCAAGATCGGGTTGTAGTAGGTGAACAAAATAATTGGCGCTTTCAGCTGAGGCGTCGTGGCCTTGAGCATGGCCAGTACGTCGTCCAAGCGGGTGCCGCGCTGTAGGGCGCGAGTCGCGGCGGCCTGAATGGTGGGACCGTCGGCCAGTGGGTCTGAATAGGGCACGCCCAGCTCAATCAAATCGGCTCCGTTTTGGTCGAGCACCTGGAGCGCCTTGGCCGTGGTCGCCAGGTCCGGATCGCCAGCAGTAATAAACGGAATCAGGGCGCACTGGCCGCGACTGCGCAGCGCCTCCATGCAGCTCGAAACTGAAGTCATTGCGGGAAAAGAATAGAAAGAGTAATGGGGGAAATCAGGCCGAAATTTGACCGTCCCCCATTCTACAGTGCTGAGGGGCAGTGCTTAATGTTCCACGCTTGAATTCCCTGCGCTTCAGCCCAGCGTTTGTTCTAGAAACGCCGTGATTTCCTGCCAGGCCGCGTCGGTGGTGGCGGGGTCATAGCGGGGGCCGTCGTCGCGCATGAAGGTGTGGTCGGCCCCGTCGTAGACAATCGTTTTGTTCTGCACTCCGGCTTGCACCAGCGCCTGTTCAAGGATCTGGCGGCCCTCTGCGGGCACATGCGGGTCGATTTCACCGAAGATCAGCAGCAGAGCGCCTTTCAGCTCAGAAAAGCGATCCAGCGTATCGGCCAACCCCCGGCCCAGTTTGCCGCTGTGGATGCCGGTCGGGTAGCAGCAGACCGTCGCCCGAATTGCCGACTGCAAGGCGGCTCGAAAGGCCAGATGGCCGCCAATACAAAACCCCAGCGCCCCCAGCCGCTCTGGCAGCACATTTGGTTCGGCCTGGAGCCAGTCCATCAGGGCCAGAGCATCCCGGTCAAACCCGGCGATTTCGCTGCGGCGAGCCGCGTCGTTGCCCTGCATCCGGCCCAGATCGGTCGGTTCAATTACGGTGCCGACGGGCTCCAGTCGATGAAAGATCTCGGGCGCGGCGACCACATAGCCATAGCCTGCTAGGCGATTTGCCAATCGGACAATCGGCCCCCCCAGCTGGTAGATATCCGAGTAGAACAGAATGCCGGGATATTGACCGGCGGGCTTGGGCTGGGCCACATAGACCCTCATCAGGCTATCGTCTACGGTCAGGGCAATGTTGCGTTGGGTAATTTGCACGGGTCGCCGCCCTCCCCAGGAAATATCACAGGTCATCCCTGAGCATAGGCAGTCCGCGAGGTTAGCGCGAGCGTCTAGGCTACCAGAAAACCCTAAGAGTTCCTGAAGTTTAGCGATAGCCGGGTCTAGCGCTTCAGCTCTTGCAGGGCGCTCTGGGTCATGGAGGCGAGGGCCTGTTCGTTGGCCTTGGGCAGGTGGTAATATTTGCCGCCCGCCTGTTTGGCGATTTCCTTGGCGAAGCCGGTCGAGACAAATTTGTTCTCCGTATCGACCACTAGGAGCTGGAAGCCGGTCAGGCGAATCTTGCCCGCGATGTCGAGCAGTTCGGCCTTGATGTCGGGCTTTTCGCCTTCCTCCATCGGTTCGCCCAGCGAGCGGGCCAGCGGAATGTTGCCGCGCCCATCGGTAATCGCCACAATCACCACCTGGCCAATGTCGCCCGACTGCTGGGCGTTCATCCCGACCCGCACCGCCTGGGTGAGGCCGTGGGCCAGAGGCGAGCCGCCGCCACAGGGCATGCGTTCCAGTCGGCGCTTGGCCGAAGTAATCGAGCGGGTGGGAGGCAGCAGCACCTCGGCCTGTTCGCCCCGGAAGGGAATCA
>JBJTUI010000803.1:0-11845 GCA_046080625.1 Elainella sp.
ATCGCCGCCTGCTCCAGGTAGTGCTGGTAGACGGCGTTGTTGACGTGGCCCTGGGCATCCATCTCGTAGTGCCGCACCCGCAAATAGGTTGTAAAAGGCTGCATCATGCTTCAAGCTGTTGAAGGGATTGGACAGTCGAGCAAATCTTACCCTGACATGGCTCCTTCCGATCTCCCATCGCCCATTAGAATGACTGTTGGCTGTGCTCTGGGTTACTGGGCTCAGCCATCCGTATCGCCCTTTTCCCAAACCCGTGACCACCTACCGTAACCCTGTTCCGACCGTCGATATCATCATTGAACTGATCGACCGCCCCCAGCGGCCCATTGTCCTGATTGAACGCCAGAATCCGCCCCATGGCTGGGCTCTGCCCGGTGGCTTTGTAGACTACGGCGAATCGGTCGAGACTGCTGCCCGCCGCGAAGCCCAAGAGGAAACCAGCCTGCAAGTCGAGCTGATCGAACAGTTCCAGGTTTATTCCGACCCCAACCGCGACCCGCGCCAGCACACGCTCAGCGTCGTCTTTCTCGCCACCGCCCGAGGCGAACCCCAGGCCCAGGACGACGCCAGAACCATCGGCATTTTCGAACTCTGGCAGCTGCCCCAACCCCTCTGCTTCGACCACGACCGGATCTTGCAGGACTACGGCCAGTATCGGCGCTATGGCCTGCGGCCCCGGTTGAGCTGGGTGTAGGGGGAGGTGGGGGGATGGGGAGGTGGGGAGTGCAGGCTTCGGTTTAAGATCTGGCTTTTCTGCTTTAGAAACTCGCTTTTTCTGCTCCATCTCTAGACACTGTAAATAACGATTCTTTTAGGTAGCGACTCTTGAGATGGCGATTTCCTTAGACAATTCTTTAGAAGCTAGCCAGAAGCAGGCAACCCCCGACGACAACCTTACTGAATCAACCGATCCACCCCTCATCCCCCCATCTCCCCACCTCCCCCACTCCCCCATCCTGACCCTGTCTCCCCAAACCCCAAACCCATGACCCACCAAATCATTCGCACCGAGCAAGCCCCAGCCCCCGTTGGCCCCTACAACCAGGCGATCCAGGCTGGCAATCTGCTGTTTCTGTCGGGGCAGGTGGCGCTTGACCCCCAGAGCGGCCAGATTGTCGGCCCCGGCGACGTGGTGCAGCAGACCGAGCAGGTGATCAGCAACCTCAATGCGGTGCTGGCGGCGGCGGGCGCGACTCTGGAGAATGTGGTTAAAACCACGATTTTTCTCACCGACATGAACGACTTTGCGACGGTGAACGGCATCTATGCCCGCCATTTTGGTGAAGAGAAAGCCCCGGCCCGCTCCTGCGTCGAAGTGTCGCGGCTGCCCAAGGACGTACAGGTCGAGATTGAGTGTATTGCTGTCCTGAGCTGAGTTAGAGAGGATGTCTGAGAAGCCAGAGTCATTGCCCGAACTGCCCCCCATCCCACCCCAAGTCGGGGACTCACGAGCCGTTGCTTTCTCAAAGTCCCCCCTGAATGGGGGCTTAGCCCCTGCGGCTAGCAAGAAAGGGGGAGCAGCCTCGGCAAAACCCCGCTCCAACTACTGGCGGCTGCTGCCCTACCTACGGCCCCACTGGCCGACGATTGGCACAGCTCTAATCAGCACGCTGGTGTTCACGGCCTGCTGGCCGATCATGGCGCGATTGGCTGGAGTCCTGCTGGCCCAGCTCGTCCAGGGCAATTTGCCGGAGCTGCTGCGCTTGTCGGGCCTTCTGGCAATCGTGTTTCTGGTGCATAAAATTGCTCAGTATGGGCAGGATTCCCAGATGGCTAAGGCCGCTCTGGCGATTGTGCTGGATCTGCGCAACTCCGTCTATGCCCATTTGCAGCGGCTCAGCCTCAGCTATTTTGAAACCGCCAAGACCGGCGACCTCAGCTACCGGCTCACCGAAGACATCGACCGGATCGGCGAAGTCGTCAACAAGCTGTTCCACGACGCCACGCCCTGCGTCTTGCAGCTGATCGTGGTGTTTGGCTATATGGTCTACCTCAACTGGCAGCTCACCCTGGCCAGCCTGGTTGTCGCGCCGCTGATGGGCGTGCTGATCACCTGGTTTGGCGACCGGATGCTGGTCTACTCGCGCCGCAGCCAGAATCTGGTTTCGGATCTGTCGGCCCTGCTGACCGAGGTATTCAGCGGGATTCGGCTGGTGCGGGCCTTTGCTGCCGAAGACTACGAAATCGAGCGGTTCCAGCAGGAAGCCGAGCGCAACCGGCAGGCCAAATATGCGGCGGCCTGGCTGAAGGCGGTGCAGTTTCCCGTAGTCGGCTTTTTGCAGCTGCTCAGCGTCTTGCTGCTGCTGATTCTGGGCGGCTGGCAGATCTCGGCAGGCAATCTGACCGGCCCACAGTTTGGCAGCTATGTGGTGGCGGCGATGATGCTGATCGACCCGATCTCTCACCTGACAGACAACTACAACGAATTCAAGCAGGGGCAGGCTTCCGTAGACCGGATTTTTGAGCTGCTGGAGATCCAGCCCGCCGTGGTTGAGGCTGCCGACGCCGTTCCCCTGCCGCCCGTCACCGGCAAAGTCGAGCTGCAACAGCTCAGCTTCGGCTACCAGCCCGACCAGCCCGTGCTTCGGCAGATTAACCTGCTGGCTCAACCTGGAGAGGCGATTGCCCTGGTCGGCGCGTCGGGGGCGGGCAAAACCACGCTGGTCAACCTGCTGCCCCGGTTCTACGACCCCCAGCAGGGCCGGGTGCTGATCGACGGCGTTGATGTCCGTCAGGTAACGCTGGCCAGTTTGCGGCGACAGATCGGGATTGTGCCCCAGGAAACCGTGCTGTTTTCCGGCACGATCGCCCAGAACATTGCCTTTGGCCAAAAAAATTACGACCTGGAGGCCGTCAAAGCAGCTGCCCAGGTCGCGAATGCCGATCGGTTTATCAGCCAGTTTTCCCAGGGCTACCACACCTGGGTGGGCGAGCGCGGCGTCAACCTCTCGGGTGGACAGCGACAGCGGATTGCGATTGCCCGAGCGGTGCTGCTGAATCCGCGCATCCTGATTCTGGATGAGGCCACCTCTGCCCTCGACTCGGAATCGGAAGCCCTGGTACAGGAAGCCCTGGAGCGCCTGATGCAAAACCGTACCGTATTTATCATCGCCCACCGGCTGGCCACCGTGCGTCGGGCCGATCGGATTCTGGTGCTGGAACAGGGCCAGATCGTCGAGTCGGGCAGCCACAGCGAGCTGCTCCAACAGGGCAACCGCTACGCCCGCTTCTACGCCCAGCAGTTCCAGTAATTTCTGTTGGGCATGGCCCCGGCTGCTGTTGGGGCCGCCGGGGGCGTTTGATGGCGCTTCAGGGTGCTAGCGCTGGGGCTGGGCTGGCTGGGCCTGGGGCCGGTTCTGACCGCCCTGACCGCCCTGGTTCTGCTGCAACGAGCGGATATATTCGCGGCTGGCTTGGGGAGGAATCAGCACAATCCGGTTCAGCTCCTGGTTATCGCTGGTTTGCAGGGTCTGGATCACGCCTTCCAAATTGACCACCTGCACCTGCACAGTCGAAGCCAGGTCGGGCTGCACCTGCTTTAGTCGATCCAGCAAAACTTGCAGCTCTGACCGATCAAAAAACATCGGAATCACCTGCTGATTGTCCTGCTCAATCGTTAGATAGCCGCCTTCTGACCCGTTAGATCGAGCCACAAACAGCGGTACCCCTTCAAACTCCTGGTTCTGGCCGCTCTGCTGCTGCAACAGCGTCTGGGCCTCCTGGACCTGCTGATCATCGGGAAAGAAAGCAAACCGGAGCTGTTCCTGGCCTTCCTGTTGACTCACGCCATATTCATAAATTTTGGCCAAGGGCACGGGCACGACCGAAATTCCTTCAGCCGTTTGGGGTTCGCGTGCCTTGAGCTGGTCGAGAAACTCCTGGGCGTCCTGACGGTTGATGAACACACTGGCAATCGGGTTACGCTGCTCGCCCTCGGTGGGAACCGCAATCAGTGGCGCGCCTTCCGCGTTGGCCAGGGTGAATACGGGCACAGAACGCAGCCGTTCGATCACCTGCTCTTGGGTGAGGGCCAGCACCTGGGAGGCTCCGGCCACCAGAGTTCCTAACATGAGACTGCCCACGAGGGTGAGGTGACGACTCCAACGCAAAAATGATTTCATATGGGCTCCTAGGTCACAAAAGAACGGGTCGCAAAAGAAGTATTGACTCCAGCAGACTCAGGGAAGTTCGGGGACAGGCGTCTTGCTAGCTGGGCATCAAAAATTTGTGAATTGTTAACTGTTCATGCTGCCCTTATGCCCTGCGGTCACGGTTGAATGCTCTCCAGAAAACTCAGTCAATCTCTCCCAACCGTGAAACAAAGCCTGGTTCAGGGAGCAGTCAGTCTTGCAGGCCGAATGCTGGGTTAGCCCCACATCACAGACAATTGCGCAAAATTTAGTGTAATCTGCTGAAGAAATGATCTAAGCTAGCTGACTAGATTTACATACTTTAATGATCTAGGCAACCGTTGCCCGCTCGGTTTTTAGGGTTACATCAGTTCTGGCAATAGCCCCAACGCCCACGGCCCTTGAGTTCTGCGATGGTTCTCGTCGAATTCTGCTCTGTTAGCAATTATCTATTTGCAATCAGCAGTTTTAAACTGGCTGTACCAGAAGGAGCTTGCCGTTGAACAGCCTAGCAATCCCCCTGCCACATCTGGCCCTGGTCAACCTAAAAACTACAGCCGAGGCCAACCCGAAACGAGTCCAGCTTCCCCCAAGCCCATGTCGGCTGGTCTGCCCACACCCTGCAATTCCCCCCAATTCTTCAATTCGCACCTCTATTGACCACTTTGATTGACTGACCATCTTGATTGACAGCGGTCTATTACGTCTATTACAACGCCTAGTCAAACGCAGCGTTCATAGCAAAGTACGAGGGTTACAGATAGCTTGTGAGCAGAGGGAATTACCCTCGCGGGACTGCTACCCTGCCTAGAGTTTGGCCGCCTAGAGTTTAGTTGCCTAGAGTTCAGCCAGGATCGCTGTAGCTGCCATCTGGTTTATCCGGTTCCTCAGGGGCGAGAGGTGTAAAGATTCTTGCGCTGGCCCTGAAGCTTTAAAAGCAGATAAGGAGTGAGAGCGGTAGACTCGCTCAGCCCACGCATGTCTTTCGCGAATTGTGAACGTTCTGGAATGGGAAACTGGCTTTGTCCAGCTCAACACGCTATCTGAGTCTTTTGGCTTGAATTGCCTGTCGCTAAACCTGTCGCTCAAACCTGTTGCTCAAACTTGCCAGCAAGGCGCTGCATCAGGCGTTAACAGTTCCAAGATTTGTCTCAATCGGTTTTGTTCTGTGGAGTAACTCATGCCCCGATTTTGGCTACAGCCGCGTTCGACGACTCGTTTCCCATTGCGACTGCACCGACAACCAGCAGCCTGGATTTTTCTCCTGCTGGGTATGACGACTCTGGGCGGCTGCGCGACCGTTCCAATTTCCTTCAGTCAAAGTAATAATCCGCTAGAACAGTTTTTCAACAATCCGTTCCGCAATCCGTTTCGCGATCAGCCCAGTAGCAGCAATCGGCCTCAGCCCCAGCCGTTTAAGCTGGGAATGCTGCTCTCCCTGTCAGGTAATCTGGCCAAATATGGTCAGACAATGCAGGAGACAACGAGCCTGCTGGTAGAAACGGTCAACGGCTGCGGCGGGGTGAATCGGCAGGCGGTGCAAATGCTCCTGGAAGACGACCAGAGCAATGCTGCCGCAGGCAAAGCAGCCATGTCTCGCCTGCTGGGAAACCAGGCAAATGCTGTGATTGGGGCAATTGGCAGCGAAATTTCAAATGCTGCTGTCACCCTGGCAGCTCAGGCTAAAACCGTGCAGATCTCTCCGGCCAGCGCCAACTCGGTTCTGACCGAGCGAGCCCGGAAAGGCGATTTTCAGGGCTACTGGTTCCGCACCATGCCTCCCGATATGTTTCAGGGTGAGGCACTGGCCCAGCTCGCCTTCCAGCGCGGCTTCAAAACCATTACGGTGCTGGCGGTAGACAACGACTACGGCAACAGTATCGTGCAGGCGTTTCAGTCTACCTACAAACAGCTCAGCGGTACGGAACCCAGCGTTGTGGTGCGCTATAGTCCCTATGCGGGCATCTACGGGGTTGATTTCTACAGGCCGTTTGTCGAGCAGCCCGATGCAGTTCTGGTGGTAGCGGAGCCGGAGCTAGGCGGTACTCTGCTCCGGGCGGCCTATGAGTCGGGGCTGTGGAGCGGCAACACCCGGGTGCTGCTGACGGGCAGCATGAAAACCGAGAATTTGGCTGAGCGAGTTGGCCAGTCTACGGGAGGACGCTATAACGCTTCGGGGGTGCTGGGGGTCGCGCCCATCTCGACCACGGAGGCCTTCGAGGAATTTCGGGAGCGCTACAAGAATCGGTTTAACCGCGAACCCGCCCTCTACGATGCCAACACCTGGGATGCGGCTGCGGTAGCAGTTTTGGCCGCCGAATCGGCCCACCGAACCGGTAAACCGCTCCAGAAACAGATGTTTGCCGTGGCAAACGGCCCCGGTATTGAGGTGCGCGATGTCTGTCAGGCTTTGGCGCTGGTGCGCGATGGCCGGGAAATCAACTACCAGGGACCCAGTGGCCGCGTGGACTTCAACCAGGACGGAGACGTGATCGGCGACTACGATATCTGGACGATTGACTACACGGGCAAAATCAAAACCGACTCAACCGTCGTCGTGGGTCAGCCCAAGAAGCCAGCTGAATCACCTGCCCGCTCCGCCCAGTAATCTCATCAGTGATCTCACCAGTAATCTCAAGCCCTCGATCCTGCCCGCGAATTTGCCAGATCAAAACCCTTCCCTGCTCGCCCGAGTTCGCTAACCGGCAGGAAATTCTGCGGAGTGATGCCGCACAGCTCAGCCCCAGCCCGGTGCTCAGCCCGATGCTCAGCAGGCGGAAGGCCATAGAGCGAAGGCTCTGTAGCTCATAACTGCCAGCTAGAACGGTAGCCTAGGAGCAACGGCCCAGAATCAACGGCCCAGGCTCAGTGGTCTAGAATCAGTGGCCTATGAGTATCAGTAGCTTACTAAGTCAGCTAGCTCATTAAGTCAGCTATAAGTCGGGATGACAGGATTTGAACCTGCGGCATCCTGCTCCCAAAGCAGGCGCGCTACCAAGCTGCGCTACATCCCGATAGGTTACAGTAGTAACTGCCTTCTCCATACTAACTGGAAGCGGCGGATTCGTCACAGGGGGCTGCGCCAGAATTTTGACTTGAGTCAATCGGACGGGTCTAGAACCGGTCTGGCAGCCGAGCGGTTGCGAGAATTGAGCAACAGGCCCAGCAGTAGGCCCAGAATGAGGCACACCGTAAAGCGTTTAAGGAGCGAGTTTTGCAGTCTCTATTGATCACCGGAACAGCGGCTCAGGTTGGGAAAACCGTGGTTTTAACCGCGCTCATGGCCTACTGGCAGCGCTACACCAGGCGTTCGGTGGGCGTCATGAAACCTCTAGATTGGGTGCCTAACTCCGCCAGTCGCGACCAACCTGGTGCCAACGGTGATCAAGGCCGTTCTTATCCAGACGCCGAACTGTTCCAGCAGTTGTTTCAGCTCGATCAGCCGACTGAGCAAATCACGCCAATTCTGCTGTCTGGTCCAGCCCTGCCCCCAACGACGGCTGAGCAAACCGGACTTGACCTCGACCTGCTCTGGCGTCAATTTCAACAGCTTCAACAGCAGCACGAACTCGTTTTGCTGGAGGGCTGGGGCGGGTTGGGCAGTCCGCTGACCGCTGAGACCACCGGGGCAGATCTGGCCTGGGATTGGCGAATTCCGACAATCCTCGTCGTGCCCGTAGAGCCGGGAGCCGTGGCTCAAGCGGTGGCCCATGTTGCCCTGGCTAACCAGGCACGGGTACACCTCAAGGGGATTGTGCTGAACGAAGTGCGGCCTTGCAGTCGTCAGGACCACGCCGATTGGGTGCCGACGCGCCTGCTCCAGTCGTTGACCCGCAAACCCCTGCTGGGCTGTATCCCCCATCTAGCCAATCCGCGAGATCTCAATAGCCTGACCCAGGCGGCGGCAGATCTGGAGCTGGAGCTGCTGTTACCTGGGATTGACCGGGTGCTGTTGAGCTGAGTCCTGCCCCAGCCCAGCGCGCTGATTCAGAGCTGGAGGCTATTTTGGACAATTTTCACAGATCTATGGCGCTCCCGAAAAATCGTGCTATATTAATTGAAGTGTGAGGAGTAAAGTAAGAAGAAGCTCTTGGAGTCGAAACACGGAAAGACGCCCGAGAGCTTTTTCGTTTCTACTTTTTCCAGTTCTCGTTTTCCCCTGGACCATTCGCTGGTATAGCCTGCTCGCCTCCTAGGGAGGTTTGCCGCAGCTTGAGGATGGAGGCAGGGCTTGAGCCTTTTGAATTTTTTAACCGCAGCAAGACCCAGCTGGAACTTCGCTTCAAGACCATGCGGGCCAGTTCTGTCTCGGCGGTATCACCAAAACCATTGACCTCAAACCAGACTGGGAGCGCAGACCCAGCCCCTGCCTCAGCGCCAGCGACAGTTGACCTAACTCGACGGGTCGAAAGCCAAATTGTCCATAAAATGGCATCAGCTGGGGCAAGCAGGCGAGATAGATTGGTTGGCCAGCCTGTAGATTGACAGCCTGTAGATTGAACTGCTGTGGGTTAGAGTCCTGTAGATCAGAGCGGACCATTTGGGTAGCCTGATTCACAATAGACCCAACCAGAAAACTGCCAACTCCCTGCCTCCGCCAGCCCGGACTCACCACCACGTCGGCCAGAATCCCATAGGTTTCGCGATGAGTCAGCTTACCGCAGGCGATCAGACCTTGAGGCGACTCTACAACCCAGTAATTTTGCCAATCTGCAAACAGGTACAGATTCAGCCAGCCCACCAGGGCCACCGTGCCGCCCATCAGCAAACCACAGACCAGCAGCGGCAGCCCACCCCAGCTCCACAGCCCATGCAGGAGCAGGCCCAGCAGTAGACCGAGGCCCAGCCAGCGCCCTAGGGACAGTTTGTTCGGCAGCGGAGTGGCCAGCCGGGACAACCAGAATTTGCTGTCGGTCGAGCCCAATCGCAGGTCAGTCCGTTCAAACCAGCGCAGCAGCAGCCGAATCTGCCGCCGGTCGCGGGGAAGTGCTGGACGAAATTGGTAGACTGCCATTTAGTAGAGTCACCTCCTGAGCTGCAAAATCCTGTGGGGACTGCGCTTCTACGCAGCGGCCATGCCCCTGTCCTCCATTTTGGCGTATTGCATCTGACCGAAAAGGCCTGAAAAGGTCTGAAAAAGGCTGCTATCGATAGAGCGGTATCGGTATACAAACCCTGGTGCATCGGTGTAGGTTACGGATAGATGGTTGGATTGGCTCAGTTGCGTTTAGTAAACAGTTTTAGGAAGCAGAGCAAACTATGGTCATGACCTCCCTCGCACCCTTCTCGCTGGATAGCTCCCGCATTCGGCAACCCATTCAGGACCTTCAGCCCCAGCTAGTTGAATGGCGACGACATCTCCACCAGCATCCAGAACTGGGCTTCCAGGAGCATCTAACCGCCGAATTTATTCTGGAGAAGCTGCAAGCCTGGGGCATCGACCATCAGGCCAATCTGGCCCAAACTGGAATTGTGGCCGTGATTCCAGGCCGACGACCGGGTCGGGTGCTGGCGATTCGGGCCGACATGGATGCCCTGCCGATTCAGGAAGAGAATCCTGTGCCCTACCACTCGCGCCATGCGGGCCGGATGCATGCCTGCGGCCACGACGGCCACGTCACGATTGCCCTCGGTCTGGCCTGCTATCTATCTCAGCATCCTGACTTTGCGGGCACGGTCAAGATCATTTTTCAACCCGCTGAAGAGGGGCCGGGCGGAGCAGAACCGATGATTCAGGCGGGGGTGTTGCGCAACCCGGATGTCGAGGCGATCATTGGTCTACATCTCTGGAACAACCTGCCCCTGGGTACAGTAGGGGTGCGGGAAGGCGCGCTGATGGCGGCAGTTGAAGTGTTTGATCTGGTGATTCAGGGCAAGGGTGGCCATGGGGCTATGCCCCATCAAACGGTGGATGCGATTGTGGTGGGGGCGCAGATCGTCAACGCGCTGCAAACGATTGTGGCCCGCAGCCTCGACCCGCTTCAGGCGGGCGTGGTGACGGTGGGCGAATTCCAGGCGGGCCGCGCCCATAACGTGATCGCCGATACGGCCAAGCTCAGCGGCACGGTGCGCTATTTCGATCCGGGGCTGGACGGTTTTTTCAAACAGCGGATTGAGCAGATTGTGGCTGGTATCTGCCAGAGCCATGGGGCCAGCTATGCCCTCGACTATCAGGCGCTCTATCCTCCCGTGATCAACGATCGCCAGATCGCGGCGCTGGTGCGTTCAGTCGCCGAAACCGTAATTGAAACGCCTGCTGGGATAGTGCCCAACTGCCAGACCATGGGCGGGGAAGATATGTCGTTTTTCCTGCAAGCCGTGCCGGGCTGCTACCTTTTTCTGGGCGCTGCAAACCTGAATAAAGGTCTCACCTTTCCCCACCACCACCCCCGGTTTGACTTTGACGAAACCGCCCTGGGTATTGGTGTAGAGCTGTTCGCCCGCTGTGTCGAGGCCTTCTGCGTCTAGATAGGCCAATGTCTAGGTAGGCTAGGTAGGCCAAGTAAGCCAACAAGTATGATGCGACTATGATGCAAGCTACAGAACTGAGCCAAGAAATCAACCGATTGCTGGAGCTGATGCCAGCCTCGGGGCGGATGTACTGCAAAATCGTCAGCGACGAACAGCAGTCGGCGGTTATTGCCCGAAAGTTGCCCCTGCCCAACCAGGAGATGCGGCCCGTGCGGATCAATTTTCGGCTCTGGCAGCAGCTGACCCAGCCTCAGCGCGACCTGCTGCTGCTCCAGTCCGTGAGCTGGCTGACCTCCATTCGGTGGTTCAAGCCCGAACCCTACCAGGGGCTAGCGGCAGCTGGGGCAGTGTTAACCGGTCTGGAGCTGCTGCAAACCAACGCCGCTGCGGCAGTCACTTTTGGTGGCCTGACGCTGCTTGCCCTCAGCCAGATCTGGCGCAAAAATCGCAGCAATGAGGCCGAAATCGCCGCCGATGAACAGGCAATTCGGGTGGCCCAGCGGCGCGGCTACAGTCAGGCCGCGGCAGCCAAGGCACTGGCTTCGGCCCTCGAACAGGTTGCCCAACTGGAGGGGCGCGATCTAACCGTCGCCGAGCTGTTGCGTCAGCAGCAAATTCAGGCCCATCTGAGCCGCTCAGGCGCTTGATTCGACTTGATTTACAGCGGTTTTCAGATCGATAAACCACGGTAGCGGGGTGCAGGGGCACTGCCCCCACACCCCCTCCTGTAGCTGACTGAAATGAAAATGGCTGTAATTAAAGATTTAACTGAGATTAAACGGCTTCCAGCTCGGTGGGAATTCCTAGAATTGGGCAGGAAACGCAGGGCAAGAGCTGCTGCACCAGGGGATGCTGGCGATCGCTACAGCCAACAAACAGCAGATCCGCCGACTGGGCGGCCACCACCTGCTGGAGTTCCGTCGCTACTGCCCCAAACCGCAGATGGGCCTCGACGGAGCCCCGCCACTCGTTTGACAAACAGCGGGCCTGCCAGAGAATTCGATCGACCTGCTCTAACATGCTGGCCAGGGAAGAACCCGTCGAGGAGCCAGCCAGCATCGGAGCCGACTGTCGTTCAACCAGCTGGGTTGTACCCTCGCGCGAGTCGCGCAATCTGCCGGTGTCGCAGGGATAGCCAAACTTCTCGGCAGAGGAGAGCTGGCAGGCTGGCGATAGGGGCAGCAGCAACCCCTGTTCTGATGAGGTAGAGGTTGGAGTTGCGCTAGCCAACGAGTTGTAGCAGT
>JBJTUI010000804.1:0-7071 GCA_046080625.1 Elainella sp.
AGGATGCTCAGCTAAGATTGCCACCGTTTCCCGTAATCGTTGTCCATGGCGAAAATCTTCGAAGGGATGACTTTTAATTTCTTAGCTTGCCCAATTTCGCATCATGCTCACTATCCACGCAGATCAACAACTTCAACTAAGGCAGCTTGTACGAATAAGTTGATCACCTGGATCGGTCTACTGGCTTGAACAAGGGGCTTAAGCCCCTTGCCTGCTCAGGTTATTTTTACAAGACTCCTAAACCTCTCACACTTGATGCCGCAAATCTACTCCCTGTAACACTTCTACGTACTTGTGTGTAATGGATAGAATTTAGGGGGAGAGGGATCGGAGTCGGTATTACCGATACAATATGCTAGGTTCTCTTCAAAGCCTCAACCTATTTTACACTAGCGCAATATCCGTCTATGGCCGTCCGAATTCACCCAACTGCACTCATCGAAGACAACGTCACGATCGGCGAAGGCACCTCTATCTGGGACAGCGTGCATATTCGCCACTCCACCCAAATCGGTCAAGAGTGCATCATCGGCGAGAAAACCTACGTCGCCTACGGCGTTCAGATCGGCAATCGCGTCAAAATTAACGCCTTCGTCTACATCTGCAACGCCGTCACCCTCGAAGACGGCGTCATGATCAGCGCAGGCACCATTTTCACCAACGATCGTTTCCCCCGCGCAACCACCTCCGACCTCAAGCAGCTGCGCCCCTCCGACCCCGACGAACACACCCTACCCACCCTCGTCAAAGCCGGAGCCACCATCGGTGCCGGATGCACCATCGGCAACGACCTCTCCATTGGCCGCTTCGCCATGGTCGGCATGGGCAGCCTCGTCACCAAATCCGTCCCCGACTTCCACCTCGTGATCGGCCACCCCGCCCGTTCCATCGGCTGCGTCTGCCGCTGCGGCCAGCTCCTCACCCGCTTCTCCGACACAGAACCCCTCGACAAGGAATTGTCCTGCCCAAGCTGCGGCCTGAAATACCAGATTAAAGGACAGGAGGTGATCGAACTAACCCCACCTGCCCCCTAAAGTTTTCATAAATGGGAGACTTTGAGGAGAAAAAGGCAAGAAACTCCCTAGTTTGAGGGACTTTAAAGCAAGAGAAACGAGGGACTGATCTGGACGCCACAGGGCGAAGCGGAAATCTGCAACAGTCGATATGCCCATCGGAGGGGTTCTAGGGGACGCGGCGTCCCCTAGTGGGGGTTTGGGGGCCGCCCCCAAGGCTCGCAAACCAGCAGTCCAGCAGCCCAGAAAAAATCCCCCGCACCAGCCCCAAATCCCATCCGTTCAAAACCATTCGCAAATCACCCAAAAGCCACTCACCCATAAACCCACTACAAACCAAATGTCCTCATCTGAACGTTGGGCCATCATTGGCGGTGGCATCCTCGGCCTCACCCTCGCCCATCGCCTCGCCCAGCAAGGCAAACAAATCACCCTCTACGAATCGACCAGCCAACTCGGCGGCCTTGCCAGCGCCTGGATATTAGGCGACATCGTCTGGGATCGTCACTACCACGTCACCCTACTCTCCGATCTACACCTGCGCGCCCTGCTGCGCGAACTCAGCCTCGAAGACGACATGCAGTGGGTCGAGACCAAAACTGGCTGCTACAGCAACGGCCAACTCTACTCCGTCTCCAACGCCATCGAATTCCTAAAATTCCCCCCCCTCAAGCTAATCGACAAACTCCGCCTCGGCCTCACCATCCTGTACGCCTCTCGGATTCGCGACTGGCGGCCCCTCGAAAAAATCACCGTCACCGACTGGCTGATCCGCTGGTCAGGCCGTCGCACCTTCTACAAATTCTGGCTGCCCCTGCTGCGCGCCAAACTCGGCGACAACTACCAAAAGGCCTCCGCCGCCTTCATCTGGGCGATTATCGCCCGCCTCTACGCCGCTCGCCGCACCGGCCTCAAAAAAGAAATGTTTGGCTACCTGCCCGGCGGCTACGGACGTATGCTAGATCGATTCGGCGAAGTCCTGCGCGAACAAGGCGTCGATTTACGCCTGGGCTACCGCGTCGATCAAATCCGCCCCCTGCCCACCGGCCAGATCAGCCTGCGCTTCATCGATCAGCCCCCCGAGCGCTTCGACCGCGTCATCCTCACCGCCCCCGCCCCCATCGCCGCCCCGCTCTGCCCTGACCTCACCCCCCAGGAACAGGCCCAGCTCCAAGGCATCGAATACCAGGGCATCATCTGCGCCTCACTGCTGCTGAAGCATCCCCTCTCCCGCTACTACGTCACCAACATCACCGACGACGGGGTGCCCTTCACTGGTGTAATCGAAATGACCACCCTAGTAGACCCCAGTGAATTCGGTGGCCGCAGCCTGATCTACCTGCCCAAATACGTCGCCCCCACCGATCCCGCCTTCGAGCAGACCGACGCCCAACTGCAAGCCAGCTTCGTCGCCGCCCTCCAGCGGATGTATCCCCAGTTTCAGCCCAGCGATGTTTTAAGCTTCCGGATCTCGCGAGTCCGACATGTACTCGCCATTTCCACCTTAAATTACTCCCAGCATCTCCCCCCTATGCAAACCTCCATTCCCGGACTCCAGATTATCAACTCCGCCCACATCGTCAACGGCACCCTCAACGTCAACGATACCATTCAGTTAGCCGAACAGGCCGCCCTGATGCTGTCCCGCCTTCCTAATCCCCAACCGTCCACCGCCCGCCCATGACCCAACTCCAGCCCTCCTTCCAATCCCCAGAACCAGCCGATCTCGTCGAAACCTGCCCAATTTGCAGTAATCGCAGCCGACGGCTGTTTAGCAAATACGGCTACTGGGTGCGCGGCTGCCTGATCTGCGGCCATCAGTTCGCCGAACTCCACCCCGATCATCAGCACGTTGCCACCGTTTACAGCGACAGCTATTTTCAGGGCGGCGGTGCCGGTTATCCCAACTATCTAGCCGAAGCCAAACTCCTGCGCCGCCAGGGCCGTCGCTACGCCCGGATTTTAACGCGCTACATGCAGCCCGGCCTCATGTTAGACGTGGGAGCCGCCGCTGGTTTGATCTTGCAAGGCTTTGCCGACTACGGCTGGGATGCCTACGGCCTAGAGCCAAATCGCCATATGGCCGAGTTTGCCCAGACCCAGCTCGGCCTCAGCGTCCGGCCCGGAACCCTGGAAAACTTCCACAGCCCCGACCGCTACGACCTGATCACCCTAATCCAGGTAGTGCCCCACTTCTACGATTTGCACCAGGCCTTCCAGGTCGCCAGCCAGCACACCGCCCCCAATGGCTTCTGGCTGATCGAAACCTGGAACCGCTCCAGCTTAACCGCACGTCTGTTTGGTCAAAACTGGCACGAATACAGCCCGCCCAGCGTCCTGCACTGGTTCTCAGCCGCTGGATTGCAGCGCCTCGCAGCTCAATATGGCTTTGTTGAAGTAGCGCGGGGTCGTCCGGCCAAATGGATCAACGTCGCCCACGCCAAGTCCCTGCTGCGCTACAGATGGGCCAACACCAGCCTGCGCGGTGCCCTGCGGCTGCTGGATATCGTTCCCGACCGACTCAACCTGCCCTATCCTGCCGAAGATTTGTTCTGGATGCTGCTGCAAAAGCGCTAGTTCAAGGTGTGGTTGGGCAAATGTGGAGCGAAGCCCTCCCCCGAGAGAGAACCCCACCCGTCTACAGCCCAAAAGCGAAATTGTAGTTTTTAGAAGCTATCTACCGGTGAACGTTAAGGCAAATGAATCACAGCGGTTTCCAGATCAATCAACCACGGATTAACAGTGAAGTGCAGCGGCATCGCCCCCACACCCCCTCTTTTAGCTAACTGAAATGAAAATGGTCATAAGTTCTAGAGCATCCAGATCAGACGGTTTTTGTATCTAAATCTGTATTTTAAGAGGAGAACTGTTGCAATGGCTCGTCACTCTCGCCGCAAACCGATTTGCAGCCTGTCGCTGGATCTGGACAACCAGTGGTCCTACATGAAAATTCACGGCGATCCGGGCTGGGACAGCTTCCCCTCCTACCTGGATCTAGTGGTACCCAGAATTCTGAACTTTCTGGAACAGCGCGATCTGCTGATTACGTTTTTCATCGTTGGTCAGGATGCGGCGCTCGAAAAAAATCATGCCGTGCTGCGGCTGATCGGCGAAGCGGGCCACGAGATCGGCAACCACTCATTCCACCACGAATCCTGGCTACACCTCTATTCCGAAGCCGAAATTGAGCGGGAAATCAGCATCGCCGAATCCTCGATTCGCTACGTCACCGGACAGCATCCGATTGGGTTTCGCGGCCCCGGCTACAGCTTTTCGCCCTCCGTGCTGCGGGTGCTGGCCCGACGGGGCTACCACTACGATGCCTCCACCTTTCCCACCTTTCTGGGGCCAATTGCCCGCGCCTACTATTTCATGACCAGCAACCTCAGTAAAGCCGAACGCCAGAAGCGAAAAGCCCTGTTTGGCAGCTTCAAAGACGGTTTGCAGCCGCTCAAGCCCTACCAGTGGAGCCTGGGTACCGACCAGCTGATCGAAATCCCGGTCACGACTCTGCCGATCTTCAAGGTGCCGATTCACTTTAGCTACCTGCTCTACCTGAGCGTTTTCTCTCCGGCTCTGGCCCTGCTCTATTTCCGCATCGCCCTCTGGCTCTGCAAACGCACCGGCACCCAGCCCTCGCTGCTGCTGCATCCGCTCGACTTTCTGGGCAAAGAAGACGTACCCGAACTCGCCTTCTTCCCCGGCATGAGCCTGTCTAGCAGCCAGAAACTGGCCACCCTGGGCAAGGCCCTTGACCTGCTGCGCCGCCAGTTCACCGTGTTGCCCGTCAAGGAGCACGCCTACCAGGTGGCCGAACGGCGTCTCCCTCTGCTTGAGCCACGCGGGTTGGCGGAGGCAGCATGGCGTCCCTAGCAGCCTTTCGAGCCCTGATCAAAACTTCGCTCAAGTCCGGCAAAACCCTGGTCTACCTGGGCATCGGCACGGCCCTAACAACCATTCTGCTGGCCTGGGCGCTGCGGGATATGTCGCTGACCGCCGTCTGGCAGGCCTTTCAGCAGGCCAACTGGGGCTGGTTGGGGCTGGGCTGGCTCGCCTACCTGCTTTCCTACGGGGTGCGGGCCAGACGCTCGCAAACCCTGATGAGCGCCACAGCTAAACAAGGCCGGTTCCAGACCTACCTGGCTGCCACCTTCGTCGGGTTTGGGGCCAGCAGCATTCTGCCGGGATATGCCGGAGAGGTGATTCGAGCCGCGATTCCGGCCCGGCTGGACAAGGTGCCGTTCGAGGCCGTCTTTGGCAGCATCTTTGCTGAGCGGATTCTCGATCTGGGCGTGGTGTTTCTGTATCTGCTGCTGCCGATCTGGAGCAACGCCCTGCCCGCCGGTCACAACCTGCCGCTGGGCTGGGCCGGGGCGGCGATTCTGCTGCTCTGGCTCTGTTTGCTAGGACTGGCCAGCCAGCCCCAAGCGCTGGTTCGAGGGGTGATCCAGCTCTGTCAGCTCCTGCGGCTGAGCCGATTTCAACCCCAGCTGGTCAGCAGCTTACAGCATTTTCTGGCTGGCTTGGGTGCCCTGCGTCAGCCCCGCCTCAGCGCCATTGCCCTGCTGGAAACCCTGCTGGTCTGGGGACTGAACGCCGTCACCTACTGGGCCGGGCTGCTGGCCTTTGGTCTGGTAGCTCCGGCTCCAGCCCCTGGTTTTCTGGGAGCCCTGTTTATTCAAAGCTCTGCCGCCTTGGCCGTGATCCTGCCAACTACGCCTGGCTATATCGGCGCGTTTGAGGCGGGCATCCGGTTTGCTCTGGGCCTTTACAAACTGCCGATTGATCTGATTCTGGCCTACGCGCTAGCCTTGCGGGTAGTCATGTTCATTGCGACGCCCCTGATTGGGCTGGCGATTGGGGTGAGGCTGGGTTTGACCAAAGCAGAACTATTCGCCCTGCAGCGAAGGAGGTGATCCTCAGAATCTTGCTGGGCGCTCAGTCGCTCGACTTATAGCCATTTTCATTGCAGTCAGCTACAGGAGGAGGTGGGGCGATGCCAGTCGGGGCTTAGCCCCTGCACCCCGCTACCGTGATTGCTTGATCTGAAAACCGCTGTCAGCAGCTAAGTCAAACTCAGGGTTGTTCAGAGAGCACGCGGCCCCTACTCCCCACCCCAAGTAGGCCACTTAGTTAAATCAGGCTGCGCTGATGTCGCCAGAGCCTAAGCCTCACTCTGGCGATACCGAAGCGATGCTGGAAAAATTATCTGAAAGGCAATTTTCAGTCGTCGTCTATCCAGCGGTTGTGCTGGCTGGGTTCAGTCTGTTAATCTGCTGATCTGGAGATTTGGGCTACCTTTTCCGATTTAAGGCTTCCTGGTGCAGTTCGCGTTTCCCTTGTTTATTTCTGAATTCGTCACATGACACTTTCCCATAGCTCGATCTGGCGATCCTTCCGGTTTTGGACTAATCGCCGCTCCCATGCGCTGCAATATATTGCTGTTGTAGGGCTGCACCTGCTCATCGCAATTTATCTATCTGTTGTCTTGAATATTGGTGTAGATGACGCCTATTCACTCGACACAACGTCTAAAAATTTTGATTACACCCTGCACCAGGCAATTCACTTCGAAATTCAGGCTCCATTATACTTCACCTTGCTGTATTTTTGGCGTCTGATTAACTCTTCCATTTTCTTTGCTCGCCTGTTTTCGCTGTTCTGCATTCTGCTCAGCCTCTACGCGGTAGATCGAACCGCCCGACGCTACCTTAGCCGTGTACCGTCGATCTGGGTGGTAGCTGCGGTAGCGCTGCATCCCTACACGATTTGGGCCGCTACCCTGATCAGGGTCTACGCGCTGGCGATTTTGCTGTCGGTGCTGCTGATGCTGTTCTTCTACGATGGCTACCTGAGCGAACAGCCCCAGCCCCGAGCCCGCTGGCTCTACGCCGTCACCGCAGTTGTCGCCTGCTATACCCACGCGATGCGCAATGAGTGCAGTAGAACTAGCCAGAAGTCTCTTTCTGCTTGACTCGGAGCGCATCGACCAACTTTAGAGATACCCCAAACAATTGCACCTGCCACTTTGCTGATTTCTGTTTTATCGCGTTACGCT
>JBJTUI010000805.1:0-7056 GCA_046080625.1 Elainella sp.
GATGTCAAACGGATTTTTCAGCGCTTAACCCTCGATCTGCGGGGCTATGAACGCTTTGGTTCAACCTGAAGCGGTTCATCTCCTGGAAATGACTAAATTCCATATCTAGTGGCAACCACGGCAATTCTGGAAGAACCAAACCATCTAGCCCTGCGACGCATGCAGCTAGAATTGCAGCAGGCCAAAGCCGAAGCGCTAAAGGCCTTGGAGCAGGAGCAAGAGCTAAATCGACTCCAGACCGAGTTTGTGTCGATGATTTCCCACGATTTCCGAACGCCTCTGACCAGCATCCAGGGATTTGCCGAGCTCTTGCACTATGGCGATCACGCAATCACGCTAGAAACGCGAGAACGCTATTTTGAGAAGATCAATGCCTCCGTGGAACATCTGCTGTTCTTACTGGACGAAGTGTTGTTAATCGGCAGCGTTGAGGCCGGGAAAACAATTTATCAGCCTGTCTCTACAAATTTAGAAGCGTTTTGTCGAGACCTATGTGAATCCTTACAGCTGGGTCAAGAGAATCATCCTGTAATTCAAATTAGCTATATAGGCAGGCCGACAGGTAAGATCGACAAAGTACTGCTGAATCGAATTTTAATAAACTTGCTTTCGAACGCGGTGAAGTACTCGGATCAGAAGAGTAAAATTTTGTTCAATATCTGCTGCGAGCAGGACAGCGTAACCTTTCAAATTAAAGACGAAGGTATCGGCATTCCGCAGGAGAGCCTACAGCATCTGTTCAAAACCTTTTACCGCTGTAGTAACGTAGGCCAGATCAAAGGCAGCGGGCTGGGCTTAGCCGTGGTGAAGAAATGCGTTGAGGTCTATCGGGGCGAAATTCATCTAGACAGCCAGGAGGGCGTCGGCACAACTGTAACAGTGAGATTGCCCTTTCTTCAGTAAATCCAGGTGCCCGCTTCACAGCGAATCAGGCGGTCTAACATCGCTAGCTTGGCCGGGTCTTGCGACTGGCGCAACCGCTGCTCCATGCCGATGTTGATTAGCTCCATTCCCAACCGTCTGACAAAGGCATCCTGATCCGGATTGAGCTGACTCAGGGTAGCAGACTGGGTGAGATAGGACTGTTTTAGATCAAACCCGAACTGGCGAGCCAGCGACTCCACAACATAGGTTTGTTCAGGCCGAGCCGTGGCCAAAACAGCGCTGAGGGGCTGGTTGAGAATCTGCTGTTGGGCTGGGCCAGACTGCTGCTGGAGCCAGACTTCCAGAGTGGAAACCGGCAGGTCGGTGGACTGTTCATCAACTTTAGCGAAGGCGTGGGCTTCAGCATAGGAAACGGCTCCGTCGCGGTTGTAGTCTGCTGAGACGACGGGTCTGCCGGTGCGGTCGCGCCCGCTGAGGCCCGCGAAGAAGCTGGAGCTGTAGTCTCGGTAGTCGGCTTCGTTGACTTCGGGTGTGCAGCCAACGGAAGGGCGGGTCTTAACGGTGGCAAAAAAGCCGCAGCGGTTGTGTAGGGCAACGGGACGATTGGGATTACCGCCCTGGTAGATTAAATTAGCAAATGATCCAGAATAGCACTGAGCCATCATCGTAACTACAGGTGTAGAAGTTGGCAGTTGATCCAGTGAGGTCGTAAACTCCTGCACGGAAAGTAAGTCTTCGCCCCACAAAATCATGACGTTATTGTCCATGTTGGCGCGATTGCGGTGGCCATGCCCTGTGAAATAGAAAAAGATCGAACGCTGATCGGTACTTTGAAGGGTTCGCTGTATCCAGCTCTGAAAATTAGTCCGGGTTGAGCTGCCCAGTAAATAGGGGATTTCTGGAGCTTTGAACAGTTCTCTAGAGCCATTCAGATAGCGCACCGTCGCTTGCCCGTCGCCGCCGTTAGCAAAATAGACCGCAGCCGAGGCCGGATTGAATCCTAATGCCTGCAAAGTCCGCTGAAAATACAGCACGTTTTTTTCGAGGGCAATTTCGTTATAGGATGGCGCACCCCCACCACCCATCACCAGAAAATTAGTTGTAGAGGAAGCTGGTTGAATTTGATGAATCTGGGCCTGAGTTTGGGCCTGAGTTTGGGCCTGAGTTTGGGCCTGAGTTTGGGCCTGAAGCATCTGGGCACCAGGATATCGGGCAATACCTGCGTGGGTTTGAAGCCGAGACTGGACAGGTAGAGAATTCAACTGGCATGGGCGCGTTGTCTCAGCCAGGGCCGCACCTGGCAGCAGCGGCAGCAGTCCTACCACAGCTCCCAGGATTGAGTTGCGGAGGCAAGCAGGGTCCAGCCTGGTCTGGCCTGACATCGCTATTGAACTCATTGGGGCATCCTCACTGCAATTTCCCCAATCATAAAGGGAACGCCGGGTGGGTGCCCTCGGAGTTAATGAATTCTCAATCTGAGTTCCAGCCTGCTCGCCAGCCGCCTGTTGATCGCTAACGCCTGGTTGAATCAGCCCCTAGAGCTGGATATAGTCTCCAGCGACCCAGCAGCCTGTATTGGTTAGGTACCAGGGCTTGCCGGTACTGTGATCCACCTGGGTGACACGAATCGTTGAGTTTTCAGGAAACTTATCCACAACCCTGCCGTTGGGTGTGGCCCGACAGTTGAGCCAGCCTTTGGCCTTCACCAGGGCGTCCTGTTCTGGAATCGGGCTGGGCGTTGGACTGGGAGTTGGGCCAGGAGTTGGGCCAGGAGTTGGACTGGAAGCCAGCTTGAGGCCGCCACCAAAGGCCCAGCAGCCTTGAGTCGTGAGATACCAGGCTTTTCCGGTGCCGTAGGCCACACGGTTCACCTTAACGGTTTGGCCGGTATAGAGCTTGCCGACCACCGTACCGTTGGGCGTGGCCCGACAGTTGAGCCAGCCGGATTCGATCACCAGCGCTTCCTGTTCGGGAATCGGATTGCCCGGATCGGGCTGAGAGTTGCCGCTACTGCCGCTACTGCCGCTACTGCCGCTCTCGCGAACCGGAACGCGCACGACTTCGCGGATTACCTGGGGCGGTGGAGTGAGGGTATCTAGATGCTCGACAGCAAATCGCTCGGTCGCGAACTTGATATAGACATCGCGGTTGTGGGCGTAGTTGTCGAGCACGATGCCTTTGTAGGTTTCGTCAAACTTTTGCCGCACGCCCCAATAGTCGGCCCCGCCCGCCAGCCAGCCGCGGATTTTCTGGCCAATTTCCAGCTTTTCGGCCTCGCTGGTGCGGCTGCGCTCCTGGGGCAGCAACGCCTGGGACAGATCGTAGAGATAGTCGTTTTCGGCCTGGGTGCGGGTGATGGTGACAGGCGGGCTGGGTTGGCCGGGATTCACGGGTTGAGCCGGATTGAGCGGCTGGGCCACGGGCGTCAGGTTTGCCGTGGGGGATGTGTTTGATTCTGGTTCAGGGTTGCGATCGCGCAACAGCAACAGCAGGGAGGCGGAGGACAGCACAATTGCCAGCGTTAAGCCAGAGGAAATTGCAACGATCAGGGGCGTTTTCGTTTTCATAACAGTTGATTCGGTGAGGAATGGTGCATGGAGCTGTAGGAAACCACAAGGGTTGGGTGGCTTGTTCCCGAAGCAGGGTCAAATCTGCTGAGCCATTCACCCCATCGGGTGAGGTAAGACGTGCGCTTGCCTGCGAACATCCGGCATAATTTTGATTACCCTTGATAGAAGCAGGAGGTTTTAGGCCACATCCGTTTACAGCGCTGGCGCACCACAAGAGATTGAATAGTCCGTTGTTTAGTTGGGCCAGTTTCAAGTTCTAACGTTAAATTTCGACCGTTTGATTCCGGAACGACCGCAATGCAAAACCGCAAGGCAACAGAGGCACCGATGAAACGCAACTCTCCTCGTTATGTTTGGTTCCAGCACAATGTTTGGTTCCAGCACAGCGTTCTGCTCGCCCTGTTGCTCTTACCCGTTAAGCCTGTGCCCAGTTTGGCCCAGACGGTTTCTCCAGACCCGACCCTGTTGCAGCTAGCCGAACCCGAAGCGTCTCCTGCCGAATTGCCCGTTAAAGCACCGACTGGGGAAGCACCGACCGGCACTGAAGCCAGCCAGCCGCCCGTGACCGACCTACCCGCCGAGCCCGTGGCTGAACTGACTGCGCCCCCCGCCGAACCTGCGGCTGAACCTGTGGCTGAACCTACACCCCTGCCAGCCATTGCCCTGCCAGTGGTATCGGCCCAGGCAGCCCCCGCCAGCTCCAATCCTGACGTGCAGGCCCAGCTCAACTCGCTCAACCGCACGGCGGCCCTGTTTAACACCATGCTGGGCGTGCTCTGTGTAATTACGGCGGGAGCGCTGATTGCCCTCTATCTGCTGCGGCGCTCGGTGCTGCGCGAGGTGACGGGAATTGTCCAGGCCCATCTCAAAGAAGTGGGCGATCTGGAGGGCCAGATTGGCAGCGCCAAACAGGAAATCAAGCGGCTGCTGCGCAACTACGAGGACTATGCGGGTCAGTTGGGCGAAGATGCCGACCGGTTCCAGCGCGAGATCGAAACAGCCCGCGACCGGTTTGAGGCGCTGCTGGCCGATGTCTCCAAGCGCCAGAAGGAAACCCTGACCGCCCTGGATGACCAGCTGCAAACGGTGCAGCATCGATTTGGCCAGCTCGATACCGAGGCTACGGGTCAGTTCTCCGATTTGCAGGTGGGGGCGGTACAGCGGCGCGACGATATTCTGCGGGCAATTGAACAGCTTCAGGTGCGGTTTGAAGGTCATTTGAACCAGCTGGAAATTGAAACGCGCCAGCATAAAGAGCTAGCCGTGCAAAACCTGATGGAGCAGCAGGCTGGGTTTGTCTCCTATGTCAGCGAGGTGCAGCAAAGGGTCGGCTTGGACATCCAGCAGCAGCGGGATCAGCTGGTCGAGCGTCTGCGCACCCTGGAAGCCGAGGCAGTGACCCATCTCAACCAGCTCCAGACCGACGCCTCCCACCATCGCAACGAGCTGTATGCCAACCTGGAAACCTTCCGGATTGACCTGACTTCCCAGCTGTCCCAGCTCCAGGCGGATATTCTGGCCCAGCGGGAAACGATTCGCCAGACGCTGGAGCATCTGTCTACGGAACTGGTGGCCCAACGCTCCAATGCCCAGGTAGAAATCCAGGCCCAGAAAGAGCTGGTGCGGCAGGATATTGCCCAGCTCAAGACCGAATTTACACTCCAGCGCACCGACCTGCAAAACGATGTCCAGAACCAGCAGTTTGCCCTCCAGCGCACCTTGCAACAGGCCGAAACCCAGTTTTTCAACCGGCTGGATCAGCTCCAGTCCGACATGCAGACCCAGCGCGAAGCCGTGCAGCAAAACCTGGCCCGACTGGACGCCGAGTTTGCGGCCCAGCAGGCCGAGCTGCAGGCGGCGGCCCAGGCCAAGCAGAACGAACTGCGGCTGATGCTGGATCAGCTCCAGGGCGAGGTGGTTTCCCAGCAGGCCAAGCTGCAGGCCGAGGCTTCTGCCCGCAAGGCCGAGTTCCAGCAGATCCTGGAGCGAACCGAATCCGACTTCTTGGCCCAGCGCGCCGACTTGCAGGTCGATACCCAGGTGAAGCGCGAAGAGCTGCGGCAAATGGTGGAGCGGCTCCAGGCCGAGGTGACAACCCAGCTGGCCCAGATCCAGTCCAGCGGCCAGGAGAGCCGCAGTCTGCTGATGCAAAACCTCCAGCGGGCCGAAACTGACCTGCTGGCCCAATTGTCCTCGCTCAAAACCGACGTGCAGGCCCAGCGCGACAAAATGCGGCAAAACCTGGAGAAGCTGGAGTCCCGCTATGCCTCCCAGCTGGCCGATTCTCAGGCCAATACCGAGGCCCAGAAAGCCCAGGTGCTGGAATCCTGGAAGCAGGCCGAAGCGGATTTGCTGGCCCAGCTGAATGCCCTGAAGACCGAAGCCGAAGCCCAGAAGACGGAGCTACTCCAGCAGATCGGCCAGATCACGCCCCAGCATATCGCCGATAGCTATGTCCAGGAGACGGAGCAGAAAATCGCCAGCCTCAACGAGCAGCTTGAGCGGCTGCGGGCCAGCCAGCCCGACCTGTTCCTGCTGCCCCAGGACTACTTGAATCAGGCCGATGCCTTTCTGGCTGTCGGCCAGTACGAGGAGGCAATTGGTCAATACGACAAAATTCTGGCCAACCAGCCCGACAATGCCGAGGTCTGGCTGAGGCGAGGGCGCGCTCTGGAGGAGCTGAAGCGATTTGAGGGGGCGCTGTCGGCCTACGACCGGGTGACAAAACTCCAGCCCGAGAACGCCACGGCCTGGTATCACCAGGGGATTGTGCTGATTGAACTGCGGCAATACGACGCGGCCTTGGCCATGTTCGACCGGGCCGTGGAGCTCCAGCCCCAGGACGCCAAAGCCTGGCTGAATCGCGGCATTACCCTCAGCCGCACCAAGCAATATGACCAGGCATTGGCCTCGTTTGACAAAGCCCTGGAGGTGAAGCCCGACTATTCGGAAGCCTATGTGAATCGGGGTGTGGCTCTGGGAATGCTACAGCGGTCGGAAGAGGCGCTGGCGGCGTTTGAGAAAGCCGCTCAGGCCGACCCGGACAACAGCACGGCCTGGTTGAACCAGGGACTGGCCCTGCTGGAGTTAGAGCGCTATCCGGAAGCGATTGCCTCGTTTGACCGGGTGGCCGAACTCAAGCCCGACTCGGCCAAAGCCTGGGACAGCCGGGGCTATGCCCTGTTGCAGCTCAACCGCGACCGGGAGGCGATCGCCAGCTTCAACCGGGCGATCAAAATCAAGCCCGACTTTGCCAGCGCCTACTACAACCGCGCCATTTGCTATGCCATGCAGGGCGAAACCGACGGCACCAAAGAAAGTCTGCAAAAAGCGATTGCCCTCAACCCGCGCTACCGCAAAGAAGCCGCATCTGACCCCAACTTCAAGGAGCTGGCGCGAGATGATTGGTTCTTGGAGCTGGCGGGGGGGTGAGTTCTATTCGAATAGAACTGAGCGAGCCAGTTTTTACGGCGATTCATTGACGCCGATCTGGCAAGAGAGTATGCCAATACCCATGAGGAAGAGTCATAAAAATGGCGAGCCAGGGATTTCAGCCTTCATTGCTTCCCTTGACTCGCCTGCGTTTGATTGAGACAGAATT
>JBJTUI010000806.1:0-7207 GCA_046080625.1 Elainella sp.
ATCAAGCTTGCTACCAGAGCTGTGCGACGCTAATACCTACCCACAGAATCACGGACAGATAAAAGTCAACTTCTTATTTTATTATGGGACGGCAAACTGAAGGCGGCGAATCGGCTGGCTGGCGTCAGGGATTCCTGACGGTGGTAGAATTTTGGCATCGCTTATGCGGCTCCGCTGGCCAGCTTTGCTTCAGCTCAGGCCGGGTCTGGGCCGAGCGCTGATACCGTCATTCGACAAACGCCTGCTAAAAAACCAGAGGGAATTGGGCCGTTTGCCCTGCCTGTCTATCCTGGAGGTGTTTGCCATGTCTGTTTTGGCGCTAGTTTTGGTGTTGCTGTCGGCGGTCGCCCACGCCACCTGGAATCTCCTGGCCAAGCGGACCCAGGGCGGAGCGGCCTTCCTCTGGCTGTTTGCGGCCCTGTCCTCCCTGATCTACGCCCCGATTGCGGCTGTGGTCTGGCTGCGTTCGGCCCAGCTTCAGCCCCAGAGCGGCTGGCTGATGGCGGGCAGTGGGGTTCTGCATGTCCTGTATTTCCTGCTGCTCCAGCGCGGCTACCGCACGGGCGATCTGTCGGTGGTGTATCCGCTGGCTCGGGGAACGGGGCCGCTGTTGTCCACAGCCGTAGCCGTTTTGGCCCTGGGCGAACGTCCGACCGGGCTGGCATTGCTGGGGGCGGTGCTGGTTGGGCTGGGGGCGTTTTTGCTGACCGGCGGCTCCAGCCAGAATCCGGCTAATTCGGCCCAGTCGCAGCAGGCGATTGTCTACGGACTGCTGACCGGCGCTCTGATTGCGGCCTACACGCTCTGGGACAAGCAGGCCGTGAGCCTGTTCTCGGTACCGCCGCTTTTGATGGACTACGGCTGCAACCTCTGGCGCGTCCTGCTGCTGACGCCGCTTGCCCTGAGCCGCTGGCCGGACGTGAAACAGAACTGGCAGACCTACCGACGAGAAGTGCTGGGCATTGCCTGCCTTTCGCCCCTATCCTATATTCTGGTGCTTACGGCCCTCAGCTTTACCCCCGTAAGCTATGTGGCCCCGACCCGCGAGATCAGCATTCTGCTGGGCGTGTTTTTCGGCACCCGCCTGCTGGCCGAAGGTCAGATGACGCGCCGCCTGGGGGCTGCCGTCGTGATGGTGTTAGGGGTAATGATGTTGATATTGGGTTAGGACAAAAATCGTGACAGACCTGGAAAAAACCATCTGGCAGGCCGATTTCTACCGCCGTCCCCTGAAGGACGAAGCTGGACAGACGCTCTGGGAGCTAGCGGTTTGCGACTCGACCGGCAGCTTCAGCGCCCAAGCCCTCTGCCCCCAATCCCAAGCCACCGCCGATTGGGTAAGGCAGACTCTACCAACTTTAGCCACCGCCACCCACCCCCTGCCCCAGCTGATCCAGGTATTTCGGCCCCAGGCGCTCAGCCTGCTGGAAACCGCCTGCCAGCCCTTGGGCATCGCCGTCGAGCCAAATCGCGACACGCCCGCCCTGAAGCAAATTCTGCAAGCGCAGGACTACAGCAGTTTGCCCAACTACACCGGGCCAGCCCCCAGTCTGGTCGAGCTAGAGAAACCGCCGCCCCTGCCCCTACCCGAAACCCTCTGGGGCGAACGCTGGCAGTTTGCCGCCCTGACCGCCGCCGATCTGGTGCCCGCCTTCCAGAGTCGCGCCATCCCCATCCGCGAGCTGCCCGAATCCCGCTTTCCCCTGGCGCTCAAACTCCCCTCCAGCCTGCCGATTCCGGGCGTTGTCATCGAAGCCGGACGCCGCGCCATGCCCCTGGCCCGCTGGCTCCAGCAGGCCAAACCCTACGCCCTCAACCCAATCGCAGGCGACCCGGACGGCCTGATCCTGGAAGCCGGACTGGTCGATCGCTGGGTGCTGACCACCTTCACCGACCCGGACGTAATCGCCGCCGCCCAGGTATTTCGCGAACGCCAGCAGGCCGCCCAGGGCCTCCATTTTCTGCTGGTGCAGCCCGACAACTCCGGCATGACCTACAGCGGCTTTTGGCTGCTGCGATGCTGGTAGAATGGCCAGGGGATGGGGGGATGAGGAGATGAGGAGATGAGGAGATGGGGGGTAAGAGAGGCGTAGGTAGTTAAGACGTGATTCTGCAAGCCTGCTAATCTCTTCTCTTAATTCTTCTCTTCTATGCATATGGGTATTTCCCATCCTCTCCCACCCCCGCACCTCCCCACCTCCCCACCTCCCCACTCTCCCAAAAACCATGACTCAACAAACCAAAATCGGCATCATCGGCGGCAGCGGTCTTTACAAAATGGAGGCGCTGAAGGACGTGAAAGAAGTTCAGATCGAGACGCCGTTTGGGGCGCCCTCGGATGCGCTGATCACCGGGACGCTGGACGGGACGCCGGTTGTGTTTCTGGCGCGACATGGCCGCCACCATACCTACACGCCATCGGAGGTGCCCTACCGGGCCAACGTCTACGCGATGAAGAGCCTGGGGGTGGAGTACCTGCTGTCGGCCTCGGCGGTGGGGTCGCTGAAGGAGGAGGCCAAGCCGCTGGATATGGTGCTGCCCGACCAGTTTATTGACCGCACCAAGGACCGGCCCGCTACTTTCTTCGGCGAGGGGATTGTGGCCCACATCACCTTTGGCGATCCGATTTGCCATCACCTGTCAGCCGTGCTGGCCGAGGCGATCGAGAGCCTCAATCTCTCTGAAGTGACGCTGCACCGGGGCGGCACCTACGTCTGTATGGAAGGTCCGGCTTTCTCCACTAAGGCCGAATCCCACCTCTACCGCAGCTGGGGTGCGACAATCATCGGCATGACCAACCTGACCGAGGCCAAGCTGGCTCGCGAGGCCGAAATCGCCTATGCCACGCTGGCTCTCGTGACCGACTACGACTGCTGGCACCCGGATCACGATAGCGTCACGGTGGAGATGATCATCCAGAACCTGACCAAAAACGCCGTCAACGCCCAGCGCGTCATCCAGGAAACCGTGCGCCGACTGGCCGCCAACCCGCCCGCCTCCGAAGCCCACTCGGCCCTGAAATATGCCGTGATCACACCGCTGGATAAAGCGCCCGAGGCCACCAAAGCCAAGCTGGCCCTGCTGCTGCAAAAATACGCCCGCTGATCGGGATTTGGTCAAGGCGGAGAGGCGCAAGCAGATGAAGCTAGACTAGAAAGCATATCCTGGCTGCCTGAATTGAGGGCAAACCAAGTATGCCTGAAAAAACTCGTAAACACCCTGGAACTGCAAGCATTCAGCCTAAAACTGTCAGTGCGACAATTGCACCACAAGACCTGCCTGGGCAGAAAGAATGGCTGTCTTTGCAGGAAGCCATCAGCCAACTTCGTGCTCCGCTTGAGGCAGCATTGGCCAAGGGCTATAGCTATGAAGAACTCGCTGTTATGCTTCAGCAGCAAGGAATTTCAATCAGGGCGTCGGTGCTAAAAAGCTATTTAGCTTCAGGCAAGCAGAATTCTAGGCTGATAGTTTCTGATCAAAAAAGTAGCAGCCTGGAAAGGTCATCAGAACAGGTGGTCAAACAACCTAAAACATTCCTTGAAACTGCTCGGTCTTTAAAGCTACAGGGTCCCCCAGATTGGTCAGAGAACTTTGACTAAATATCTGTAAGACGGGCTCTTTTTAACGATGGCTGAAGTCTTTTTGGATACCTCTTTTGCAATTGCATTATCTTCGACTACCGATCAAAATCATGCCCGAGCTGTTGAGCTTTCCTATCAACTTGCAGCTGGTAGAACCCATTTTGTAACAACTCAAGCAATCCTGCTAGAGATAGGTAATACGCTTTCCAAACAAAAATATAGAGCAGCGGCGATTCAACTTCTAGAATCCCTCGAAGCTGATCCCAGTGTCGAAGTCGTTTTGTTAACGAATAGTCTCTACAGAGCAGCATTCGATTTGTTTAAGCAGCGAGAAGATAAAGAATGGGGGTTGGTGGACTGTATATCGTTTGTTGTGATGAAGAATCGAGGAATTACTGAAGCGCTGAGTGCTGATACACATTTTCAGCAGGCAGGGTTTCGAGCCTTGTTGAAAAGTTAGTTGCCTCGTCTGCTCAGTCCATTGCGCCGAAACGAATTCAGGCTATCGGGGCTGCTAAACTGGGGCTGCTGAATCAGACTGCACCGAGAGGACTGCCATGCTGCACCGGATCGATCGCCTGCTGAAATCGCTCGAGTTTCTGGGGCTGGTGTTGGTGGCCCTGCTAACCCTGCTGCTCCTGACCGCATCCGGGCGAGCCATCGATCTGACGACGATTCCGCCCTCCCAATACAGCTCGACGATGGCGGCTCCGTTCAACCAGCCCGACTACTACCCGATTACGGCTACGGTTCCGGCCAACTACCGTCCGGTCAGCGACTGGATGGGGCGGTTGATCTTGCCCAGCCAGGCCGAATACGAACAGCTGAAGCAGACCACTCAGGAAACCGACTGGGCCTGGTTTGAGGTCTACACGGCTCCAGCAGATGCCCAGAACCTGATTGGCAAGACGGTGCGGCTGGCCTGGACGGCAGATCCGCTGGCCCAAACCTACGTCCGGAAAGCCTCGCGGGATGTGCGGCTGGCTCCCCAGGTCGAGCAGTCCTGGAATGCCGGGATTATTCATCCGGTGCGGTTGGATGGCCGGAACCAGGTGGGGCCGCTGCAATCTCTGGCGGGCAACCATATTTATGACGACATTACGGTCGCTCTTAAGGGTCGCTTTGAGGTTAGCCCCGGTGCCCCTTCGCCCCAGACCCAGACGCCGGTAGTGCTGCGGGTTGACCGCGAGCCGCTGCAAGTGTCGGGCCGGTTTGTCGGGTTGGTGAAGTTTCTGGAGCCGGTGCCGCCTGTGGCCCCCCAGGAGTTGCCGCCCCAATGCCCTGGCGAGCAGCCCTGCGCTCCCGATGTCTTCCGGGTTCAGCACTATAATCCTGCCAGCCGCCAGTTTGATGGGGCAACTGAAACAATTCGGGTGCCCCAGCAGCCCGAAAACAAGGATGGCTTCTTCAACATGACCAGCCGCGATCTGGCCGTTTCGCCGGTTGGAACGGCGGGCTGGTATATCTATGGCGCACCCGACCGGGCCGGACAGTTTACCGTGCAGGCGATGCAGCCGCGCTCGCTGATCCAGCTGTCCTCCCAAAAGACGGTGCTGGGCTTCCCTGCCGGACTGGACTACATCGGCTTCCGCAACTGGGAAAACCTGGACGCCCAGAAGGGCAGCCTGCAATCCGTTTTGCTCGACCCCAAGGCCACGACACCAGAGCAGGCCCAGGCCAAATGGCAGGAAGGCGACCGGTTTCTGCTGATCCACCTGTTCGGCGGCAGGGGTGGCGATCACCCGAATCACGAATCCTATGTGTTGGGCACCTATCCGGGCCATTTCTCGTTTGGCACGGCCCAAATTGTCCGCGACCGCTTCACCGACGAGCCGGTGTTTGACATCGACTATTACCAGGTCTACGGCAACGGCGGCGATGGCACCCTGTCGGGCGGCCAATCCTGGGCCAACTACATGGGCAACCTGCGGCGCGGCGTCGTCTTCCCACGTCCGATTTCGGATGTTTTGGTCAAGCTCGATCCGCTCACCAAAGACTACGATTTTGGCGGCACAAAGCTCTCCTTTTTCCGCGAGCTGATCGGCGAACTCAGCCTGGTGGCGGCCCGCTACCGGATTGGCGACGGCACGGGCGATTCCACGATCACGTCGGCCACCTCCTGCGTCCAGGACTCGGCCCAGGCGATTTTTCTGACGCTGGTGCGCTTCCGGGACAAGGTGGAAAACAACCCCCAGATCGTGGACTGGATGCGGGCAAACCCGACCGACCCGACCACCCTGCGCTTCCGGGAGCTGGTGGGGCTGGCCCAGGATCTGGCAGCCCAACTCACGCCGATGGGCGTCGTTCGCTGGGACTGGCAGCAAAACGCCGAAGTTTTGACCGGCGTCCGGCAGGATGAGAAATTCATCAGCATCAGCGATTTCCAGATCCGCAACCTGCTGACCGGGCTGATCAGCTGGCGCACCGCCATGCCCCGGCAGGCCCACGACGAGTTTGCCCTGCTGTTTTTGCACCACGGTGCGGCCCTCGATGTGCTGCGCACCAACCAGATCGGCGGCAACAACCCCACATTCGCCCCCCTGGAAGCGACGCTCCTGCTGGGAGCCTGGAAGTTCCCCGGTACCCAGGTGCCCCTGCTCGCCTTTCTGGTGATCCGCTCGTTTGGCGGTGCTTCCATTCCCGCCGCGTCGGACTGGCTCCTCACCCTGGCGGCCCTGCTGGGCCTGGGCATCCTGGTTTTCCTGGTGCGGCAGATTCCGGCCCTGGCCCGACCGCTCCAATCCCAGACGTTTCTGCCCTGGCAGCCGGTTCGCCCCGGCCTCCGGCAGGTTCTGACGCTGCTGCGCCTGCTGCTGGTGCCCGCCCTGCTGCAAGAATACCTGTTCCGGGTGCTGCTGATTCCCTACCCCAAGCCCTGGATTCCTGAAGCTGCCTGGTGGGCCTGGGCGCTGCTGGCCCTGGGGCTGTTTGTCGGCTTTCAGGTGCTCTGGGCCAAGCTCAACCCCCGCCACGCCAAAACTCTGCTGACCCACCCGACGTTTTTGCTGCTGGTAACGCTGCTCGGCCTCACCTGCACCATTCTCTACCGCCTCACCGGCTCCCTCTGGACGATTGCCCTGCTGCACTGGGCCGCAATGGCAATCTGGTGGTTTCTCTGGGGCGGCTGGGCCAGGTTTAGCCGCCGGGGTGCTGTACAGATGCAGGACTTTGAAGAGAATCGCCGCCTGGTTTAGGGTGAAGGTCAAGCGATGGGCCGAGCAGCAGCATTCAGCGGAGCGATCTACTGATTTGCTAGACCTGTTCCTATCCAGCAGCCGTGGTTGATTGCTCTGAAAACCGCTGTAGGATAATCGCTCAATCTCGCTGCCTGGAGAGCGTTCTGGCTAAGCGCAATCGGTATGGCTCCGGTCAGACTCGTTAGAATCAGAGCACTGGTTTACCCTCAAAAAACCTGGGCAAGGAGAGCAGATGGTGGCTGTCGCAAATTTCACAGCAGCTTTGAAAGAATGGGCCGTTGCCGTAGCAGCCCTGAGCGAGGGCGAGACGATTTTGCTGCTGCGCAAGGGCGGGATTCGCGAGCAGACCTTTGCTGTGGCCCAGTCCCAGTTTTGGCTCTATCCCACCTACGAGCACCAAAAGCCCCATCTGCTGAAGCAAGATTACGC
>JBJTUI010000807.1:0-7660 GCA_046080625.1 Elainella sp.
AGGAATCGTGTGAGTGATTTTGATGACCGCTTAATGTTGAATGCAGCAGGCTTATGGAACTTCTACCTAGAGGCCGCGTAGAATCGGCAGAGGATGGGGAAACCCTGTCCAGAAGCCGATTTTATTTCCCAACAGGTCTAATACTTAGCTCGCTTTCCTTTGCTTGCGTTTCACCCGCTTGCTCCGGCGATGCGCTAAACGGTAATTGTGCAACCTGCAAGCCGTCTCCATGACATCGTCCGCATAATGCGATGACTCACAATCCGACTCCGCTTAATCCCGTTGATCTGATGCTCGATCTCCACCCGCTCTCTGGATATCTCCCGGTTACGCTCCTTGTCTGCCTCAGTCAACTCCCCGCCTTTGGGCTTCTTTTTGGGCTGCAGAGTGCAGCACATAGTCAACGAGTTCTGTGTGAAACAGATTGCGAACGACCGGGTGAAGTTCACGCCGATAGTACCTGCGCCCTTTGCTACGGGCAAATACATGAGCGTTTTGGTGCGCTAGCAGCAGAATAAATTGTTGGTGCAGTTGGGGTCTGCTAAGGGAGAGTCAGACGGCAAGCTGGCCGTTGCGGCTGCCGCCGGGTTTGAGTTTTCCGAGGCAGACGCTACGCACCTGCGGGCGGCTGGTCATTCTAGGCTGATCTTGGGCCGTTATTGGACTGCATTGCCCAAGCCAGAGCGCACCACCGACCCGGTTCAGCCTGCTGTTTGGCCTGCCATCCGCTCGATGCAGTTGCTAGTCTGCAAAGTGCAGCGAAATTGGCTACACTGCGGAAGGAATTGGAGAAAATCGATGCCGCGAGACACCCTATTCGAACGTTTTCTGGCTCCTGTATTCAGCTTCGTGATCGACCGCGATGCCCTGCGGCGCTATCGGCAGAGTCGCGACTGGGAGGCAGACAGCGAGCAGTTTCGGCAGCCTGGTCTGGTGTATCCGACCTACTATCAGCAGAACTTTCACGGCATCCAGGGCGGTTACCTGACGGTTGATGCGGCGATTACCTACGACCCGGTGACCCAATACCTGCTGCCGCCCAACGAAGACTGGGTGCGGCGCGGTCTGGTTGAGCGGGTGCGCTGTCAGCCTCGCCGGGTGCTAGATCTGGGCTGCGGCACTGGCTCCACAACGCTGCTGCTGAAGAAGTCCTTTCCCCAGGCGGAAGTAATCGGCCTCGACCTGTCGCCCTACATGCTGCTTGTAGCGGCAGACAAGGCAGCTCGGGCGGGCCTGACTCTGGAGCTGAAGCATGGCAACGCCGAGCAAACCGGGTTTCCAGACGCTAGCTTCGATCTGGTCACGGCTTCGCTGCTGTTCCACGAGACGCCGCCGCTGGTGTCCTGCAACATTCTCCAGGAGGCGTTTCGGCTGCTGAAGCCGGGCGGCGAGGTGGTAATTCTAGATGGTAACCAGGCCACCCTGCGCCAGTCGGAATGGCTCACCCAGATTTTTGAAGAACCCTATATTCGGGACTACGCTGCGGGGGATGTCAAGGACTGGATGACGACAGCCGGGTTTGGCGAGGTTGACACCGAGGAGGTCTGGTTGGTGAATCAGGTGACGCGGGGCGTCAAGCCGCTGCCCTACCGCAAAGTGGAGTTTGACGGGTTTGAACGGACAGGGCAGCGGGCCTGGGCTGCGGGTTGAAGGTCGGTTGGGCAAATGGGGCAAATCAGCCCTTGCCGTTGTCGCCGACAATCGAGCGGATGTTTTCCACCGTGGCGGCAATGTTGCGCGGGTCCATAAACATCACCTTGCTGCTATCGCTGCTGCCGATTTTGGTGCCCATTTCGATGTAATTCTGAGCCATCAGAAACTGCAGCGCTTCGCGGGCATTGGGGTCATGCTGCAAAATCTTGGCGATCACCTGGAGGGCTTCTGCGGTGGCCTGGGCCTTCAGCACCTGCTCTTGCCGCACGGCCTGGGCCCGCATCACGATGGTTTTTTGTTCGGCTTCGGCTTGGAGGATGGCGGCCTTTTGCTGGGCTTCTGCTGCCAATACCTGGGCGTCGGCCTGCCCTCTGGCCGAGTTAACTGCCGAATCGCGCTCGCCTTCTGAGGTGAGGATGGCGGCCCGCTTGCGTCGCTCTGCCGACATTTGCAGCTCCATCGATTCCTGCACGGCCTTGGAGGGAATCAGGTCGCGCAGTTCGACCCGCGTCACCTTGACGCCCCAGGGGTCGGTGGCTTCATCTAGCTCGCGCAGCAGCACCTCGTTGATTTCCGAGCGGGCGGTGAAGGTCTGGTCGAGTTCCAGCTTACCCATCTCGGCCCGGATCTGGGTCAACACCAGGTTGATCATAGCAGACTGGAGGTTTTGCACCTTGTAGTAGGCTTTTTCCATATCCATGATCCGCCAATAGACGACGGCATCCACCGAAATCGAAACGTTGTCGCGGGTGATGCACTGCTGGGGCGGGATATCTAGCACCTTTTCCCGGATCGTTTCCCGGTAGGCTATTCGCTCAATAAATGGAATCGTGAAATTCAGCCCGTGGGAGAGCTTGCGGTCATAGCTGCCCAGCCGTTCGATCAGGGCTTCGTCGCCCTGGGTAATGATCCGCACCGAGCCCGCCAGTCCGGCTCCGCCAATCACCATGGCTACTAGCAGTGAAAAAAATCCGCCCATAATTAAACCTCGCGATTGATTAAAGAATTTAGAAAACTGCCGGGGCGCTATAGATGCACTAGATGTTCGGGCAACACCAGCAGCGTGGTGCCGCGTCGGCCTACCACATAGACCTTCTGGTTCGGGGCAATCGTGATCTGGTCATCCTCACAGCGGGCCTGCCAGGAGTTGCCCTCGTAGATTACCCGTCCGGCCTGACCAGGCGCTATTTCAGTCAGGGTTTTGGCCTCGGTAGAGTCGGAGAGCGGACTATGTTTGCGGGGAGGCAGCAGGCGGCGCAGCAGCAGGGTGAGGGCAACCGACAATAGCAGCCACAGCACCACCTGCACCGCGACCGAAGGCACCACCTGGGCCACAAACCCGACGATGATGGCGCTGATACCCATGGTCAACTCTACGAAGGCGGTGGGCAGAAACAGTTCCATCAGGCAGAGAATCAGGCCCGCAATCAGCCAGAGCATTGGAACGCTTAACATAGGCAGAAGCATTTAGAGAAGAAATTCGGTGAAGGGAGTAATCAGGCAACGGTGGGGCCAAGCAGGTAGCTGGATCGAAAGGGCGGGATTAGAACTTCAAGTTTTGAAAAGTTAACGAACACTTCGGCCCTCGATGCGCCGCAATTGAAGAAAGGCGATATAACAGGGGATTGCAGATGAGCGGTGCCCCTAGGTTGCTGAGGCTCTAGCCCCAATCTAGCTCATAGTTTGGCATTCCCTCAGATTGCTTAACCTTTCAGTAATCCTTCTGGCGGTGGCTATGAGTAAGTTTGCGGTTACGCTCCAGTGCCCCAATCCCGACTGTCTCTATCCCGACAACCGGATCGGTCAGCCCGTCTGTGCTCGATGTCAGAGCCAGCTCACCTACCGCTATCTGTGGGCCGTTCAGGAACAGCGCCGCGAACCCAGCCTTGCTGCAAATGAACAGAAGTTCTACCAGTTTGGCGAACGAGCCGCAAACGGCGAAACAAATCGCGCAACAAATCTGGCAGACATAGAAATTGGAACATTGGTAGACTGCCGCTATCTGGTGCTGAACCGCCATGTCTGGCTCGATACCCAGCCGGGTTTGTTAACCAAGGTGCCGTCCCAAATTTCGTCCCAGGCCGCCGTCTATTTAAAGCTGCATGCCCATCGCCTCCATCTGCCCCAACTCTACGCCATCCACCAGCCCGACCCCGACCAGCCCGCAATTTTGCTGCTCGACAATGCGCCGTTCCAGGCTGCCCCAACTGGCGGGGAGTCCCAGTATGAGTTCCAGCAGCAGGCAGGCCAGCTCCAGCCGCTGTTGAGCCAGGTCTGGGAGTCGGCTCCAGCCGTGCGGCAGCTTAACTGGCTGGGGCAAATGCTGCAACTCTGGCAGCCGCTGCAAGCCCAGGGCGTCGCCTCCAGTTTGCTGGCTATAGAGAATCTCCACGTAGAAGGCTGGCGATTCCGGATACGTCAGCTGATTGGCGACCCGGCAGCAGTGCTCACCCCCGCGCTGGCCGGTCTGGCGACTGGTGGGGCGACTGGTCGAACCGTGGGAACCCTACCCGAACGCAGCATGGAGGCTGGCCCTCAGCTGACCGAGTTGGGTCAGCTCTGGTCTACCTGGGTCGAAACAGCCCAGCCGACGATTCGCCATCTGGTGCGTCACCTAGCCGAAGCGCTGGCTGTCCCCGACGCCGATCTGGTCCAGATTAGCGAGCAGCTCAACCAGTTTTTGTTGACCCAGGCCGCCGAGCAGCCCCTACAGGTAGACACGGCTGGAGCCACCAGCACCGGCCCCCAGCGCTGCCACAACGAAGACGCCTGCTATCCTGCGGGCGAAAAGCCAGTCCGCCTACCGGGCGTGGCGATTGTCTGCGACGGAATTGGCGGCCATGCCGGAGGGGAAGTGGCCAGCCAGCTAGCCCTGCGCTCGCTCGAGCTCCAGCTCCGCACCTGGTTAGCCGAGGTGGTCACCCATCAGGAACCCCTGTCGCCTGCCGTGATTCAACAGCAGCTCGTGCGGATGGTTCGCGTCGTCAACAACCTGATTGCGGCCCAGAACGACCTCCAGGGGCGCTCCCAGCGTCAGCGGATGGGCACCACCCTCACTCTGGCCGTGCAGTTGCCCAAAACCCACTGGAGCGAAACCACCAGCGGCAACAGCCACGAGCTCTACCTGGTGCATATCGGCGATAGCCGCGCCTACTGGCTCACGCCTGCCGCCTGCCAGCAGCTGACGGTCGATGACGATGTGGTCAATCGCGAAGTTCAGGCGGGCCGCAGCCTCTACAGCCACTGCTCCCGCCAGGATGCCGCAGCCCTGACCCAGGCTCTGGGCACCCACGAGGCCGACCAGCTCCAGATCACGGTGCAGCGGTTTGTGATCGACGCAGACGGCATCCTGCTGCTCTGCTCCGATGGCCTCAGCGACTACGGCCTGGTAGAACAGCATTGGCAAGAGATCATGCTGCCGGTGCTGCAAGACCGGATCTCACTGGAAACGGCGGTGCAGGACTGGATTAAACTAGCCGACCGCCACAACGGTCACGACAACAGCTCCGTGGTGCTGATGCACTGTCGCGTCCAGGGCGCAAATCGCCGGCTCCAGTTCAATCCGCCCCTAGCGGCCCAGCCTGAGCCAGAGGCCGATCCCGACAGCGAGCTGACCGAATCGGCTAAAGCCTTGCTCTACGACGAGGAGCCCGCCCCCCGCGCCACAGTTCTGCCCAAGCGCCAAGCGGAACCAACCAAACCGCTCGACAAGTGGGTGGTGGCCATGGGCATCGCTTCGATTACCTTTGTCCTGGGTGCTTTAGGTGTGGCGGTCTGGCGAGAGCTGGCTCCCGGTCGCTTCCAGTCCCAATCCGAACAGCCAGCCCCCGATCCTGCTGCGACTGAATCTCCGGCATCGCCCGTCCCGGCCCAGCCCGAGGCAGTCCAACCCGGAGCAGTCCAGCCCGAAGCAGTCCAGCCCGAAGCAGCCCAGCCCATTGACCCCACCGCCGCACCGCCGCCCGAGGCAGAGCCACCCGCACCTGAGGCATCAACTCCCGCAGAGTCGGCCATAGAGTCGGCCATTCCGACCGCGCCAGACCCGGCCCAACCAGCGGGTGAATAGAAATTCACAGCCGACCAGGAAAGCGGCAGCCGTTTGAAGGGGACAGGATATGCAAATATAGGTAATGCCGTCTCGCATGCACCCCAGGACGGCGGGCGCTGGCCCTAGAATCAGCGCGTCTCAGTCAGGGCTATTTCAGTAAGGGCTATTCACGCTATTGATGGATATGAAAGTTGGTGATCGCGTTCGTATTAAAGAATCTGTGGTGGTTTACCATAACCCCAGCCATCGCAACCAGCCGTTCGACCTCCAGGGCATGACTGGCGAAATTGTTGACATTATCCGCGAGTGGCAGGGTAAACCAATCAGCGCCAATTTTCCGGTGGTCGTGAAGTTTGATGACAGCCGCTTTCGGGCTCACCTGCGGGAAGCTGAACTGGAAGTTGTAGAGGAGTGATTTGGGTTTCACCCCTCTCACCGACACAGCTACTACTCCACTTCGCTACCAGCTGCCAAACCAACCCAGCACATTAATATCGTTCCGCATGGCTTCTAGCTCCCGGCGGTGCTGCTCTGCCATCTGCTGGTAGTACTCGCAGTAGGCATCAAAGGCCTGGCGAAACCTCACCTCGGCAAAAAAATCGTGGCTGGCCTGCTGCACCAGCAAGACCTCCTCGGCTTCGGCCTGGGGCAGCGGCACAATCTGCTGAAAAAAGGGTTCTGACATGGTAAGGGCGGGAAGGAGCAAAGGGCCGGACGGCATCTGCCAGAGCGGCTCTATATTCACAAATTATGGCACTACAACCAGCCCCGCAGTCGGTAGATAAAGCTACCAATATATTCCTTGAGGGCGCGGGTAAGGCGATACAGATTTTCGGCCTCGGGAATCAGGCTGAGCAGACGGCCTTCAGAGGTGCTCTGCATCTGCTGAACCTCCTCCTGGGCCACCAGAAAATCCGTCGGGGCTGGGATCGCATCGATGCCCTGCTTCTGGAAGATCCCGATCGAGCGGGGCATATGGGCCGCTGAAGTCACCAGCAGCACCCGGTTGATGCCGCGTTCTGTCAAGATTTTTTTGACGTTGACCGCATTCTCGTAGGTGTTGAGCGAAGTCGGGTCCTGGAGAATTGCCTGGGCTGGCACCCCCATCGCCTCCACCAGCTTGGCCATATCCGCCGATTCGGGCGGGCCGCCCCCCTGCCAGCTAATCCGCCCACCGCTCAAAATCACCAGCGGCGCTTTGCCCTGCCGGTAGAGCTGAGCCCCATAGATTGGTCGGTCACCCGCTTCGGTCACATCCACCCAGGGCCGGGGAGCGAGCTGGGGCCGAATCGCCCCACCCAATACCACAATGGCTTCGGCGTTGGGCAAATTGGTCGGCACATACTGGCTTTCCAGGGCAACAGTGAGCCGGTTGGCCAGCCAGCCGTTGCCGCCTAGCAGCAGAATCACGAGCGCCAGCCCAATCCAGACCGCTGTCCAGCGCGGGTGCTTCCAGACGGTGAACAGAGCCAGCAGCAGCAGCAGGCAGGCGATGCCGAGGGGGTAGACGAAGAGGGGGAGGAGTTTGGAGAGGAAGAGCATGGGGGAGGTGGGGGGATTTTCTGGGCGTGGTCTGTGGGTTTAGGGGAGTGGCTTATAGGAGACTGTAGGTGGTGTTCGTCGACCACAACGAAGTTGCTGGGTTTGATTTAACCCAAGCTGGGGGGAGGACTTGCAGAGGGCAAGCTCTCTGTTGAGGCTACGTCTCTAGATCCCCACTATCCTACAAATCATTGCACTAACCGACTGGGGCTATTTGTCAATGATGTATAAAATAGCTCAACCAAATCAGCCCCAGGATAGCTGAGGGGCAGGGGGCTAGTAGTCTAGGGCGTGAATTGGCCTACCTTGTATCACCGCTTCAATGCCTTGCCCTCATAGGTCCACCTGAATGGCTTAGCCATTGTCCGGTTGAAGTACTCAATAAACTTCAAAATCCGAGTTTTGAGTTGAGCTGTA
>JBJTUI010000808.1:0-20466 GCA_046080625.1 Elainella sp.
CTCCAGGACACGGTAGGGTCTGAGCTTAAACAGGTCAGACTGCATTTCGCCCCGAATATTGGCAAACAGCCCCTGGCTCAACAGCAGCTCTTGCCCCTGCTCCAGGGATGCGGCAGCGTTTTCGTATTGTCCCTGCTGCCACTGTTCACGGCCCAGCTCCAGATAGGCTAGCGCCACCGTGAGCACCACATCCGCAGAAATAATCTCCGGATCGCCAAACCGCCCGTCTCGCAGGCCAGCCCTGGTTAGATAAGGCCGCCCCAGCCGCAAAACCAGTTCATATTCCCCTAGCTCTAGCAGGATCAGCAGGGCACCCACCAGCTGGGCTTCCTCAATTTCAATACTGGGGCTGTAGGGATCGTCGCCTGCAAGACCGCGAGAATTGTCTTCCGCTTCACTGGGATCAGCCAATTCAGGCAGATTGTAGGGCTTGTCGAGAAACGTGCTGTCGTAGCTCTGGCGCTGGGCCGCGTCAGACAGCAGCCCATAGGCCTGGTCAATCAGCTGTTTGCGGGCTGCGATAGCCGCCTCAGAAAATTCGCGCCGGGGAAGCTGCTGGATGCGGTCGCGGTGAGCCTGCTGCAACTGCTCGGCAGTTGCCTGAGTGGGTAGACCAAGAATTCGGTAGTAATCCAGCGGAATTCGCACAATCCCATCCCCTGCAAACAATACTGAACGACTGATATCTAACAATATGGCTACGCGCCTCGTTCACGATCACGTTGCGGCAACCTCCCGCACAGCTGGGCAATCAGTCTGAAGTGCCAGGCAGAACTTCTCTACAATCAAGGATCAGATACTCTGCTGCCTGTCTGGCCTGTCGCCTCCGCCAGAGAGGTTGCTAAAACTTACCCTGCTTTATACGTCGGTCTTCCAAGAAGCGCAAGCCTTTCGTTACCTGCATTTAAAAAATCTGAAGGCAAATAATAGTGGCTAGAGCTTGGGTGGTTTATGAAATGGCACTTCGTGGGAAATGGCATCTCGACCGATGTGCTCCTGAAGCTGCTCCAAACAAAATACCGATAAAGCTCGTCAATTTTAACCGACTCTCTACAATTCGCACAGTTGCCAGCAAAAAACTGCAAAGGTGACTGATGCTGATTGACTACTGCTGATTGACTCCTTCAGCCTTTTTCAGGTAGATGAAATACCCAGGAATGGGGTAGAGAGGCATAGCCCCTGCATGGGAGTACAGCTCCCCCATGCTCCAGACCTCGCAAGAGTCAAAAAAGCCGTATTTGAACATTATCTGAACTGAGCGAACTGAACCCTATCTAAACCCGATCTGCCGTGAGTACAGACTGAGAACCGAAGCTGAGGCAAAGCTGGCACTGCGCTGAATCTCTGTAAGCTGAATCTCTGTAAAATGCTGCGGTGCAGCTTAGAGTACCAAGGTGAAAAAGTCGGGGATGCACTCTCCTCGTAGTTTACTGCCTCAAACTTGAGCAATTCAACTGAAGCAGGCCGGCCAGAGCGGTTCTAGAACTGCTTCAACCACAGCCCACTCAACGGGCTCAATAGCTGGGCTTGAAAAGAACCTCAAACAGATCCTCAACCGCCGCATCCAGAATTGCTTGATTAAGGGTTAACGACATTGCAAAGCAATCATCAACCTAATCTATGGCCATGGATTCGCCATCCAAAAGTTGGTAGTATCAAACCTGATAAAATTCACCCTGTTCTGTTTCCCTGTCCTGGTTCTGGATTTCAGCAGCTTGAGCCGAAGCCTGAGCAGACTGCCCCTTAGCGGTCTGGATCGCTAAAGCCATAAGAAGCCAGAGCTGGAAACCGAACCAAGCTGGAGGCCAGCTGAGGCAGGCCGAGCTAGGGCAAAACTCGGTGAGACAGGGGCGAATAACGGTAAGCTTACAACAGGCTCGGCCCCATTGTTGCTGTTAAGGATACTGCGAATTCATGACTCAGGAACGAACCATCCCTAAACCGTCTAACGTCGCCAAAATCTCTAGAGAAGAAGGCCTGCTGCTCTATGAAGACATGGTGCTAGGCCGCTTTTTTGAGGACAAATGCGCCGACATGTACTATCGGGGCAAAATGTTCGGGTTTGTTCACCTCTACAACGGTCAGGAAGCAGTATCAACTGGGGTGATCCAGGCGATGCGACCCGGTGATGACTACGTTTGCAGCACCTACCGCGACCACGTTCACGCCCTCAGCGCTGGAGTGCCAGCCCGCAACGTCATGGCCGAGTTATTTGGCAAGGCAACCGGATGCAGCAAGGGCCGGGGAGGCTCGATGCACCTGTTCTCAGCCGAGCACCGCCTGCTGGGTGGCTATGCCTTTATCGGTGAGGGAATTCCGGTGGCTCTGGGAGCCGCCTTCCAGACAAAATATCGGCGGGAAGCCCTAGGCGACAGCTCTGCCGATCAGGTGACGGCAGCCTTCTTTGGAGATGGCACCACCAACAACGGCCAGTTTTTCGAGTGCCTCAACATGGCTGCCCTGTGGAACCTGCCGATTATTTTTGTGGTGGAAAACAATAAGTGGGCAATCGGCATGGCCCATGAGCGCGCCACCTCCCAGCCCGAGATCTTCAAAAAGGCCAGCGTGTTTGGCATGCCTGGGGTCGAAGTAGACGGCATGGACGTGCTGGCGGTTCGCACCGTCGCCCAAGAAGCTGTGGCGCGGGCCAGAGCTGGAAAAGGACCAACCCTGATTGAATGCCTCACCTACCGCTTCCGAGGCCACTCCCTGGCCGACCCGGACGAGCTGCGCTCCAAGGAAGAAAAAGAAGCCTGGCTGGCCCGCGACCCGCTCAAGAAGCTGGCGACCCATCTGACCAAGCAAAAGCTGGCCACGGCTGCCGAGCTGAAGGAGATCGAACGCCGCATTCAGGCAACAATTGACGAGGCAGTCGAATTTTCCCAAATCAGCCCTGAACCCGAGGCCAGCGAGCTCTACCGGTTTGTGTTTGCCGAAGACGAGTAGAGTTGATCTAATAAGCTGACTCTAGATAAACCGACCGAGCAGGCTGCCGAATTGTCTGATCAAACGAGTCGAGTCAAACAGCGAGTCGAGTAACCCAATGGCCGATCCGATCATGTATCAGGAAGATGCCTACGTCGTGCTGGAGCCCAACCAGCCCGAGCAGTTCCTGACTGCTGCCGAACTGGTGGCCAAGCTCCAGGCAATCCTGGAAACGCGCCAAGCCGACCTGCCGCTTGATTTACAGCGGTTTAACGACCCCCAGGTTCAGGCCCAGCATCTGATGGAAACGGCCTGCGAGTTCGATGTTGGCCCCGGCGAATACCTGCAATGGTTTGTGGTGCGGCTAGAGAAATAGGGCCGCGCCGGGAGCGGAGCAGCTAGATCGAGAATTGCTGTTGATAGGCCAGGTATACTGCCTCCAGAAACTGGTCCGAAGTCAGACCTGCCGGAATTTCGCTGAGGGCAATGATGGCGCGAATCTCGCGGGCCAGCTTCAGGCTGAGTTCACTGCGGGCGGCTAGAGTCATATTGGCTCGACGATGCAGATACTCGCTCACCACAGCAAAATCGTCTGGCTCCAGCTGGGTCAGTGATGGCAGTTCGGGCGCGAGCTGGCGGGCTGTTTCGGAGAGGCTAAGGCTGGCGGGCTGAGCCGTTTTTTCCTGCACGACCAGCGTACCAGCCACCCAGTCGCCCAGACGTTTCTCTGACTGGGTAAAGCTAATCAGGAATGCTCCGATGAAGAGAAAATCATCGACCGGGCGCAGCAGGGCGCGGAGGGCAGCCTGGGCAATCCCGACGGGCTGGCCGTTGTCGCGAATCACGCGAATTTTGGTCAACCGCTTGCCCGGACTCTGCCCCTGCCAGAGCACTTCAAACGCCACAAAATAGCCGCCATAGATCGCCACACTGCCCAGCAGCACCAGCGAGAGTAGCCAGAGCGGCAGACTGCTATAGTTCACCCCCAGCCGATCCAGGTAGTTGGTGAGCTGCTCAGAAAATAACCCCACTCCGGTCCAGAGCAGCGTTTGCCCCAGGGCCAGCAGCGTGTAATCAAGCACCAGCGCTAGGGCGCGGCTGCCAATGCCAGCCAGGGTAAATTCGAGTTCCACGCTCTCGGGCGTGAGCAGCTTTACTTGCTTGAACAGGGTCATGCTGGAACGGGGGCAGGGGTCGCGAAGGGTAAATGGCGCAGGTGGCCAGCGCTAAACCGGATCATTCCCGATTGGCCGATCGCGATCGCGCAGCTGGAGGTCGATGCCTTCTCGGCGACTGCGCAGATCGTAATAAATCACGCCCTTGAGCGCCTGCCAGAACGGCACGATAAAGATATTCAGCAGCAGCAGCAGCAGCATCGAAATCCCGAAGGCAATCGCGATTGGGATGAAGGCATTCGGGTCTTCGCTGGCCAGCGCGGGCGCTGAGGCCACCAGGGCTGAAAACAGCGGGAAAAAGCTGAGAATATACAGCGGCAGCGTCACCAGAAAGGCGACAAACAGGGTCAAAAGCACCCGCGTCGCGTTGCCCTTGGTCAAATTCCAGCTACGGGTAATGGATTCGGGGGTGCTGGCGTTTTCGACGGCAATCGGCAGCTCGGGAAGCGACCAGCGGGCATAGAACCAGCTGTAGATCACCAGCGACGCCAGATACACAATCAGCAGCAGCAGGCTGACAATCAGCGAGTCACCCAGGCTGGCAAACACGTAGAGTAAAACGTTTTGCACCGTCGAGAGGCCAAAATTGACCATGAACAGCAGCAGGTTCACCAGCACCTGGGCAAAGAAAAAGCGCCAGAAGCGCGGAGCCAGCAGACGACGCCCCTCCTGAGCCGTAGCGGGCTGCCGGGCCAGATCGCCGTAGGCCAGCCAGGCAATGATTGCCATGTTCATCTGGGCCTTGGCCCCACAGTAGATAAACAGGCCAATTGTGACCGGAATCAGCAGCACGATCAGGCCGACCCAGCTATTTTGATTGGCCACCAGCAGCACCGATAATCCCACAATCGCCGCCACGGCGAGGAACGGCGGCAGCAGCCAGAGGGTGGCGCGTCCGGTGATCCCCAGATACTGTTTGAGATGGGAGCGGTAGAGCTGAAAGGCGGCACTGACCATATTGCCAATGCTCATGGGCTGTAGCGGACTTGAGGCACCGGAGGCCATAACTTTAAATCTAGGGAGATGGGTTAGTTTGGGTGTTGAGGCTATCGTAATTTAACCCTCCGACGTTTCGGCTAAACATCACAGAATATGAATATTCCGCGCTGGCTGGCCCGCCGTGAACAGAGCTGGCGGCAGCTCGAAACCCTGCTCAAACGAGCTGAGAAGCAGGGCCTCAAGACCTTGCGGGCTGAAGAAATTCACTCCCTGGCCAGTCTCTACCGCTCAACTTCGGCAGATTTAGCCCGAGCCCGCACCCAGCAAGCAGGCCAGTTGATCACCCAGAAGCTGCAAACGCTGGTGAGCCGCGCCTATGCCCAGATTTACCAGGGCTCGCGACGGCAGGAATGGGCCGCCGTGCGGCAGTTTTACCTCTGGGGCTTTCCGGCAGCCGTGCAGCGCTCGCGGGGCTACATTGTTCTGGCTGTGGCGCTGTTTTTGGGTGCGGCCCTGGTTAGCGCCTGGATTGCCAGCCGCGACCCCGGCTTTTTCGCCCTAGCTGGCGTTCCCGATGAAATAGTCAGTCAGGTGCGCGACCGGCAGGAGCTTTGGACCGGCTCGATCATCGGCGTCGAGCCGTTTGCCTCTAGCTATATCATGATCAACAACATCCGGGTAGCCTTCGAGGCGGTGGCAGGCGGCATCACCTTTGGTCTGCGGACGGTCTATATCGTGCTGCTGAACGGGGTGCTGATCGGAGCAATTGGTACGCTGGTGGGGCAAAACAACCTGGCGTTTCCGTTTTGGGCCTTTGTGTTCCCCCACGGCTCGCTAGAACTACCCGCCATCTTTCTGGCGGCGGCAGCAGGCTTTTTGATTGCCAGAGCGCTGCTGTTCCCCGGCCCCTACCGCCGAATTGATGCGCTCAAACTCTATAGTCAGCAGGCAGCCCAGCTGGTGTTTGGCATCGTGCCTCTGCTGGTAGTTGCGGGCGTGATCGAGGGCTTTTTCTCGCCCAGTCCGCTGGTGCCCTCCCTGGTCAAATATGCCGTTGGGACGGGCCTGCTGATTGCTCTGATTCGCTATTTGAGTCGCCAGCCCGATCGTTCTTGAGGCCCAGTGCTTCAGGCTTAGCGCTTCTTTTAATTTGCGAAGCCGCAAAGCATTTGACTGCTGATTTAACCAAGCCTCTGCCGCGACCGCACACTTATAAAAACTCAATATTTTGTGCTTTAAGTTACTTTTTTAACCTGCAATTCGGGAAATCGCTGACCTTTCCCAGGAGGGATGGAACAGTCTTAAGAAAACCTTAAATTAGAGGCAGATTCAATTCACTTGATCCCCATAAATATTTCATTGGTTTTCCCTTGTTTTCTTCGGATTTTATAGTCATGATTAGATCAGCTAATTGCTGGTTTTGCTAAACAATAGTCTCTGATTAGACTGAGGCGATTCTGCTTGTCTGATGAACTGCTGGGTTTTGTATCATTTTTAGCGTTACCTTTTAAGGCTGTTCTGCCTCAACTGGGTTTCGCCTATGTCTGCTCCTATGTCTAGATGGGTTCCCGCGCCTAGAAGCAGACGATTGAGCTTGATTGAGTCCTCAGTTCACGACCGCAGTTCCCGAGACCAGCTGCTTAGCAGAGTGCTGATGTCGAAACCGAACTATTTCGAAAGCCAGATAGAGCGTTGGTAAAACGGGGCTACTCTCGCGCAGGGGCAACCCTCTGTTCCCGTTTAACGGATTGTTGGATTCCGAGCCAGCCAAAATTGTCAACTCCAACCAGAGCGGAATTAAGGGTACCAGGAGAAATTTAAAATGCAAACGATTAGCAGAAACAGTTTTAATCAAGCAATTGACCAAGAGGCTATCCCAACCCTGGGCACACCCAAGCTGGAAATTGTGCGCTGTCCCAACTGTGGCAGTTTAGCGGAACGCTATTATTCAGCTACCCAGCAGCGCCTGCAGTGTGACCACTGCGACTATTTACTGACCACCTGTGCCCAAACGGGGCGAGTGATTGAAGCCTATGCTCCTGGGCTGAGTTTTGCGGCCCAAGTAGCCTCTATTTCAGTTACAACTTCAGTGAAAACTGTGGCTGTAGTTGCGCCTGCGGCACCAGTTACGGCTTCAGCACCAGTTACGGCTTCAGCTACGGCTGCGGCCCAGATCGAGAAGCCCTGAGCTGACCACAGGCCGCGTCGGCGGCTAGTCCGCGAGAGCGCCGGACGCTCACCGCAATCTGATGGTGCTTCAGCGCCTTGACGAACGCCTGAATTCGCTGCTCGTCGGGGCGCTGATAGTCTACTTCGTTGATTGGATTATAAGGAATCAGATTGACGTGGCTCTGGAAACCGCGCAGATGTTCGGCTAGCTCTAGCGCATGTTCGGGGCAGTCGTTCAGGCCCGCCAGCAGGATATATTCAAACGTCACCCTGCGCCCGGTGATTTGCACATAGTCGCGGCATTCGTCCAGCAGAGCCGTGAGCTGATACTGACGAGCGCTAGGAATCAAATGTTCGCGCAGCGCCTGGTTAGAAGCATGCAGGCTGACGGCCAGCGTCACCTGGAGCTGGTGCTCGGCCAACCGGCGAATCCGGCCCGGAATCCCTACCGTAGAAATTGTGATCAGCCGCTGGCCAATTCCAACATCCTGGTTCAGCGACCGCACCGCACCCAGCACCGCTTCCGAATTCAACAGCGGTTCGCCCATGCCCATGAAGACAATGTTGCTGACCCGCTGGCCAAAATCTTCCTGCACTGTCAGCACCTGATCGACAATTTCGTGGACGGCGAGATTGCGCTGGAAGCCGCCCTTACCCGTGGCGCAAAAGTCGCAGGCCATGGGACATCCGACCTGGGACGAGACGCAGACCGTCAGCCGCTCCAGCTTGCCGCCCACAGTTCCCTGTTTATAGGTAGGCTCATAGGTGGGAATCCCGACGGTTTCGACAACCTGCCCGTCCGCCAGCTTCAGCAAAAACTTGACCGTGCCGTCGGGAGCTTCAGCCCGGTAGTGCAGCGTTGAGCGCCCAATCGGAAACTCGGCCAGCTCGCTGCGCCACTGCTTCGGAAACACGGAAATCTCGCTGAGGGAGCGCGCCCCCTGCTGATAGAGCCACTGGTAGAGCTGTTTACCGCGATATGCGGGCTGGCCCTGCTGCTGTACCCAGGCCGTCAGGTCGGCTAGAGACTGGCCCAACAGCGGCGTTGGCTGGGACGAGAGGGACAGAGGCGCAGCAAGTTCGGAGGACATGACGGTTTAGCTGAAGTTCGCCTTTTCATCTTACCGAGCCAGCCGCCTGAGCTACCATTCTGGTCAGTCCCTCTGGTTAGCCCCATCGCTGTTTTGCCCAGGTTTGCATGTTGTCCAATTTGCCGCCTAATTTACCCGATTCGCCCGATCTGCCATCTGATCTACCGCTTCAGCCCCAGATCCCTCCAGCCCAAGCCGCCCAGTCCTGGCAGGGTTGTTTGAGGTTGGCATTTGAGCCGCGCTCCGACCGCACCCTTCTCAGCCAGGTCCAGGTCCAGGCTCCGCTCAAGGTGCAGCGTCCGTTTTACCCGGAAGGCGACGTTTGCCATACCGTCATGCTGCATACGGCTGGCGGCATTGTTGGCGGCGACCGCCTTGAGATCACGGCCCGGCTTCAGCCCCAGGCCCAGGTTTTGCTGACCACGGCTGCTGCCACCAAGGTCTACCGCAGCAATGGTCTAGAAGCCCAGCAAACCACGGATTTGCGGCTGGCCGCCGGAGCCTGTCTGGAGTGGCTGCCCCAGGAGACGATTTTGTTTAACGGGGCACAGTTCCGCCAGAAGCTGCGGGTCGATCTGGCCGCTGACGCCACCTGGCTGGGCTGGGAAATCACACGATTGGGCCGCAGCGCTCGAGGGGAGAGGTTTGAGACGGGCCACTGGCGTTCGCAGATCGAAGTCTGGCAGGATCAGCGGCTGGTCTGGGTCGATCCGCAGTGGGTCGAGGGCGGCGGCGAAATGCTGACCAGTCTGCACGGGCTGGCGGGTGCTGTAGTTGTGGGCAGCTTTGCCCTAATTGGCCCCAGCCTGATGGTGCAACCGGCCCACTGCCTCGACATGGCCCGCGACCTATTGCCAACACCGGCCTTCAGCGTCACCCAACTGCAAACCGGCCTGCTCTGCCGCTATCGGGGTGACTCAACTGCTGCTGCAAGGCGTGGCTTCACCGCTGTCTGGCAGGCTTTACGATCCAATTGGGGCCGGGGCCACTGCATTCCCCGCGTCTGGTAGGTCGTGATAATTTGGCAGGCGAATTACTCCAGCAGGCCGCTAAAAATTCAGCCGCAGTTGTTCATCTGTACCTGTTCCAGACTCCTGGTTTAGCGAGTTTGGAGGTTCAGAACTTTGGGCAGCGGTCAGACGAGCCAGATCGGCGGCGGGCGTTTCCGAAGCCAGTTTATGGGCAGCCCGGGTGGTTTCGGGCAGGCGGTATTTGGGGGTGCAGCGCAGCAGATAATCGATAGCCGTCTCCAGGCTGATTCGATGTCCCGGCGAAATATAGAGCGGCTTGGTGCCCACGCGGGTGCGAACCACCGCCCCGATTGTCTCGCCCTTGTGGTTTAACGGCACCCAGGCTGATTTCTGGTCAGGCACCTCGGCGTGGCTGCCCACCAGCAGCGATTTGCCGACCCCAATCGTCGGTCGGTTCAGCAGCAAACCAATGTGGCAGGCAATGCCAAACCGCCGCGGGTGGGCCGTCCCCTGGCCATCACAGAGCAGCAGATCGGGTAACGTTGAGAACTGCTCTAGCGCCGCCAGCACCGCAGGCACTTCGCGGAAAGATAGGAGTCCCGGCACGTAGGGGAACTGGGTCGGGAGGCGAGCCACGCGCTGTTCGAGCAGCTTCAGGTCGGGGAAGCTGAGTACGCTGACTGCTGCACGGGTGGTCTGGCCCTCGTCTTCAAAGCCGACATCGACACCCGCCACGGTCTGTACGGAGGCTGAGACTCCCCCAACCAAATCATCGACAGTGACGATATATTGGCGCAGGGTTTGCTGTAGCTCAATCGCCTCCTGGGGCGTCAGGTTCCAGTCGTGGGCGTGATGCAGCTGCATGGCTGTTTGTCAACGTTCAGGTAATATCTATGCAATCAGCGCTTGTCATCTGGATGTTTAGCTTGCGTTGCACAGGTGAAGCGCTTACTGGCTACCTTAGCTGTTTTCCCAAACATTGGCTTGACTATTGCGATAGAGCTTCAAAGCTCTTCAAATCTGCAGGTCCAGCGCCCAGGAGAACAGATAAGGCATTCCCTTCCAGAGTGAGACAAAAGCGCCATCGAACTCCGGCAGTGGGCAAAGATCAATCCTCGCTGTGTTCACCATCAAGCTGTTTGAGGCGAATGTGCTTGCGGCCCAGGGAGATTTCAAACTCATCGCCCGGCTTCAAGTCCATCTGCTTGGTGTAGGCAGCACCGATCAGCAAATTACCATTGGCTTGAACTGTGATCCGGTAGCTAGCGCTGCGTCCACCGCGACCGTTGCCAGTTTGTTTACCGTCGATCTCAATTTCTTTTGCCTCAAGAAGCGCATTGTAGAATTTCATCATATTAACGCGCTCTAAACCATTTTTTGTAATGGTATAGTAACCGCACTCTTTGGCTTTTTCTTCTTTCGTCAGGTGCTCAAGCTGCTTCACTTTAGCGAGCAGGGCCTCGCCAGTCAAAGGTTCGTTTCGCTTCTTCTTGCTCATTCGCCCAAATGGATGCCAGATAAATGACGATAAAAAACCTGTTGACAAAAAGCCGATGGAATGGAATCAATCCTGATGCCGATGTGCCTTTTCTTCGTCAAGGTTTGTATCAACTTTGAAACTATCCTACCCTGATCAGGAGTTTTTTGATTGCCTTCCGAACAGAATTGACCTATTCATGAATCTGCTTGAATAGCTAATAATTGAACCTACGATTAACTGCGGCACGATTGCATTTCAGGGCATGACTTTTGGGGCAGGTTTGGGGCAGAAATGTTTACCGCCAAGGCGTTTGAGCCGCCAGTTTGTCTGCCGAACCGCTGTCTCGCCTGACCCTGTTTACTTTTAGGTTGTACCAGTCCCCATGAAATTGACTACCCGAGGCCATTACAGTGTCAAAGCGCTGCTCGATCTGGCGCTTCAGCCCAACCTAACCTCAGTGCGAGCGATTGCGGCTCGGCAAGACCTCCCGGCTCCCTACCTGGAAAAACTGCTAATTGAGCTGCGACGGGCCGGACTGGTGGAATCGATTCGGGGAGCGCAGGGCGGCTATCGCCTGGCGCGGCGACCCGCCCAGATCTCGCTGGGGCAGATTTTAGAGGCAGTGGGTGAAACCGTTGATCCGCTGCCCCAACACCGACCCGACCAGGAGCAGGCTGAGGACTGGGTGACACTGACCCTCTGGCGGCAACTCCACCAGAAGCTGCGCGATGCCTTGTATAGCATTAGCCTGGAGGATCTGTACTACGATGCCCGCAGCCATCGGGCAGCCCAGGGTGAATCGACTAGCTTTGTGGTCTGAGGTTCAACTGGGTCTGAGGTTCGGTTTCGCCAGTCTTTGCCCACCCGATGCTCCGGTAATCAACAGCAAAACCAGGGGTAAAGTCACACTTCCCCCTGGTAGAGCAATTTAGGTTTGAGTCTAGCTAGGCTGCTCTTTAAAACTGCGACCGGGCTAAACGGTGGCCAGAATTCGGTCGATCTGCTTGGCTGTCTCGAAGAAATAGGCGGCGTTTTCTTCTGGGGTTTTGGGCAGAATGCCGTGGCCCAGGTTAAGGATATGGCCGTGGCTGCCCGCCTTGCGGATCGTGTCGAGGATGCGTTCGCGGATGAATGGCTTCGAGCCAAACAGGACGCAGGGATCAATGTTGCCCTGAACACCAATGTCGTAGCCCAGACGCCGCCTTGCGTCGGCCATATCTACCGTCCAATCGACGCTGACGATATCCACGCCCGATTCGCCCATCAATTCTAGGACGCCAGCGCTGCCGCTGATATAGAGGATCAGGGGAGTGTCGGGATGGGTAGCCTTGACCTGCTGCACGACGCGCTGCTGGTAGGGCAGAGCAAAGGTGCGATAGTCCTGCGGGCTGAGCTGACCCGCCCAGGAGTCGAACATCTGTACGACTTGGGCACCCGAATCGATCTGGTAGCGAACGTAGGTGGCAATCGAGTCGGCAATGTGGCCCAGGAGCTGGTGCAGCATCGCGGGCTCCGAGAAAGCCATGCTCTTGATCGTGGCGTAGTCTTTGGAGCCTTTACCTTCAATTGCGTAGGCGGCCAGCGTCCAGGGGGCACCGACAAAGCCCAGCACGGTGGCCTCGTTGCCGACCTCGTGGCGCAGGGTTTGCAGGATTTGGCGAATGAAGGGCAGATCGGCTTCCGGGTCGAGGGGACGCAGGGCATCCACCTGGGCCTGGGTGCGAATGGCGGGTTCGATGATCGGGCCTTTGCTTTCGATGATGTCGAAGGGAATGCCCATGCCGGGGAGGGGCGTCAGAATATCGGAGAACATGATCACGCCGTCAGGCCGAAAGGCGCGCCAGGGCTGAAGCGAGATTTCAACGGCCAGTTCTACGGTTTCAGACCGCTCGCGAAAAGACGGATATTTATCGCGCAGGTCGCGGTAGACCTGCATATAGCGTCCAGCCTGGCGCATCATCCAAACGGGCGGACGGTCGAGCTTTTCACCCCGGGCTGCTCTCAACAAGTATGGCGTTTGATTTGATCCGATCATTGACAACCCCGTTACCAAATAAATCAATTCTTAAGCGTATTTGCTAGCTTACAGTGCGGGCTGTCCCCATCTGAGTGCCCGATCGCCAAACTGTTACAAAATTTCAGATTCTACAGACCTGAAGCTCTCTGCATTGAAGGGCCAGCTCGTCAAGTCCCTGTAGGATGGCAAAATTCGTTTTTGACGTAGGCACAAATATTTAGCCCAGGCAAAACTTCGATTAAAGCTGCATCCTGTCCCAACCTCTCTTAAGTTCTTAAATTTTCGTTACAATTGCTACCTCGCTTGGTGATCCAGTCGGCCCATAATGGCAGGGCTGTCCTGGTGGCCTGTCGAACCTGTAGGAGTTGAATTTATAAGCTTCTGAGTCTATAAACTTTGAGTCTGTAAGCCTCAAGCCTGTGAGCTTCCCTGTAATAATTTATAGGATTTGCCAACTGTAGAGATGCGGTTGGCTAGAGCGGCTGGCTAGAACAACCAGCTTTATATTTCAGTCATTTGTATTTAGTCATGTTTTGAAGGATTGGGTGAATGAATCGTCGATCGCTCCTGAAATTCTCCGGTTATCTCGGTGCTGCCACTGCCGCCACCCAGCTCGGTTGGCTCAACGCTGCATCCCAAGTCGCCGATGCTGCCGCAGCTGAAACTGCTGCTGATTCAGCCCTGACCATGCAGCTCGACTGGGTGTTTAACGTGCAGTTTGCCGGTCTGCTGATGGCCGATCACCTCGGACTCTACAAACAGCGGGGTCTGACGGTGGCCCTGAAGCCCTGGGAGTCGGGCCTGATTGTGCCGGATGTGGTGGCTGCCGACCCCTTGGCGATTGGCTGTTCTGAGCAGAATTTAATCCTGGCAGCCCAGGCTCAAGGCGCACCGATCAAAGCAATCGCTACCATGTTTCAGGCTTCGCCCTATGCTCTGATGGCCATGCCCGACAGCAATATTCAGACCCTTTCGGATCTGGTGGGCAAAAAGGTCGGCATCCATGCCGACGGCGTCAAGGTGATGGAGCTAGTCAAGAGTGTCAACGGCCTCAACCCGGACGACATCGAAGTTGTCGAAATTCCCTACGAAAACAAGCTAAACCGGCTAATTAGCGGTGAACTGGCAGCCCTGCAATGCTATGCCGTAGATGAGCCGATTGGGTTTACCAAGCAAGTGGGCAAAGCGCCGATTTTGATGCCGATGGATCAATATGGCTACAAGGCCTATGCCCAAGTGTTTTTTGCCGGCGATGCGCTGCTGACTCAACAGCCAGAACAGGTCAAAGCGTTTCTAGAGGCCAGTTTTACGGGCTGGCGAATTGCCCTGGCTAACATTCCGGCAACCGCCAAGCTGATTGCTGAAACCTATGCTGAGAAGAATAGCAAGTATACCGATGTGGTCTATCAACAGCAGTCGCTCCAGCTAGTAGGTGAGTATGTGCTGCGGGGCATCGCCGCAAATCAAATCGGCACGATTCTGCCATCCCAATGGCAAGAGGCGACGGACCTGATGGCCCAATATGGCATCATTGCCTCCAGCCCCGATCCAGAAACGTCCCTGGATTTAAGCTTTTGGTCGGGGGTGAGCTGACAGACGATTGGTAGGCCGCTCGATAATTTGGCCGCTCGATGATTTGGCCGCTCGGCAATTTGGCTGAACTGAGAGGCCAGGTTTAGCTTTATGCTGCTGAAATGCAGCTCAACTCCTACATTGACCACACGCTCCTGCGACCAACGGCCACGCCTGACCAAATTCAGCGGCTCTGCGCTGAGGCCAAGCAGCACCAGTTCCATGCCGTTTGTGTCAATGGCTGCTATGTGGCGCTGGCCAGCCAGCTGCTTGCCGGGTCTGGTGTGCTGGTGGCCGCTGTGGTGGGCTTTCCCCTGGGGGCGATGAGTCAGGCGGCTAAGCTATATGAGGCCCAGCAGTGCCTGCAGGATGGGGCCGACGAAATCGATCTGGTACTGAACCTGGGCTGGCTCAAGGCCCAGCAGGATGAGCGGGTGGTCGCCGAGCTGGGGGTGATTAAGCAGACAACTGGGCCGAAGCTGCTGAAGGTAATTTTGGAGACCTGTTATCTGACCGACGCTGAAAAACAGCGTGCCTGTGAGCTTGCCGTGGCGGCCCAGGCCGATTTTGTCAAAACCTCGACCGGATTCGGGCCGGGCGGAGCCAGCTTCGCTGATGTTGCCCTGCTTAAACAAACGGTTGGCAACCGGGCTCAGGTTAAGGCGAGCGGCGGTATCAAGCAGGCAGCAGACGCCCTAAAATTGATTGAACTGGGTGCTACTCGCCTGGGGACAAGCGCTGGTGTACAGCTGATGGCCGACCGCCAGGTTTAGCAGCGCTGGCTCTGTGGCAATACCGTGGTTTAACGGTGTTTAAACGGTTAAAAATTGCAGCTCCACTTCTGGTTGCGCTCGCGCCTCTAGTATCTTATTCCAGGATCAGCTTCGTAATTCTTCTGAGAATTAGCCGGTCAATTGGCCGACAGACGAAAGCATTGATCCTGATTGCGTGAGACAATTTGAGCCTGTGTGTATCTGCATGGCAAAGCGAGATTTGGTCGCGTAGCAGTTTTGTTGATGACCGCGAGGAGAACCCCTGTTTGTGAAATTCAAGTGGCTATGTTCGAGACTAGCTGCCGGTTTGGTGGGGGCGGCGGTGCTGCTGGCTGGCCTTCCGGCTGAAGCGGCCAAGCTCCAGTCCTGGCAGTTTGATGATCAGCAGAATCAGCTGCGATTTACCACCGATGCGCCAGTTCAACCCAAAGTGCAGTGGCTCAGCGATCCGGTGCGGCTGGTGATTGATTTGCCCGACACCAGCCTGGAACGGCGGCGGCAGCGGCAAGATGGCGATGGGGCGATCGATGAAATCGAAGTGCGGCGGGAAGATGACAACGTAGCTCGGATTGTGATCGAGTTTGACAACGACTTCACCATCGACCCGGCCCAGGTAGTAGTTCAGGGCACCAGCACCACGGGCTGGACGGTGCAATTACCCCCGCCCCGACGGCTCAATCGGCAAGAGCGGCGCGCCCTACGCGACCGACCGCCCCAAACCATCACCGTCACGCCCTACGTTGAAAGAGCCACGATTCAGGCGATCACGCTGGAGGGAATGCAGCTCACCCTGCGGGCCGACCGACCAATTACCAACTACACCAGCGGCTGGGACCAAACCACGGCTACCTATCAGATCACGATTCCCCGCGCCCAGTTGGCTCGCGGCGTCACCAGCCCACCCCTCGACAACCAGAGCCCGCTGCTGCGAGTCCGGGCCCGCCAGGAAGACACCAGCGTGATTGTCTCAGTACAGCCCGCGCCAGGCGTACAAATTGGCAATATCAGCGTTTCCAGCCAAACCCTCGCCCTCAGCCTCACCGGACGCGCCCAGCGGCGGTTTGCCCCACCCGCCTTGAGTCGGCCCCTGCCGCCCCTCGACCAGTTGCCCAACGTGGCCAGTAAGCGGGTTCTGGTGACTATTGATCCGGGGCATGGCGGACGCGATCCGGGCGCAGTGGGCATCGGCGGCCTGCGTGAAACCGATATTGTTCTGGATGTGGGGCTCCAGGTGGCCGACCTGCTGAAGCAGCATGGAGTCGAGGTGATTCTGACCCGGCGCGACGAGCGCGAAATCGACCTGGAACCTCGTGTGGCCGCAGCCAATCGAGCCGATGCCGACCTGTTTGTCAGCATTCACGCAAACGCCATCAGCATGAGTCGGCCTGATGTGAACGGGGTCGAAACCTACTTCTACAATTCGGCTGCTTCCGAAGAGTTCGCGAGCATCATGCAGGCCAGTCTGCTGGATGCCACCGGGATGAACAGCCGGGGCGTCAAGGAAGCCCGATTCTTTGTGCTGCGCCGCACCTTGATGCCCGCCGTTCTGGTCGAGCTGGGGTTTGTCACAGGGGCAGAAGATGCTCCCCGTCTGGCCGATTCTGAGTTCCGGGATCTGCTGGCCCAGGCCGTAACCCGAGGAATTTTGCACTACATCACCGAAAATCTGTGAGAACGCTATGGCCCAGATTTCTGCGGAGCCAATTTCCCAGGAGCAAATTCAGGCGATTTGTCGGCTGATGCAGGACTGTGGCCAAACCGCCACCGGACAGACGGCGTTCCAGGTCTACGAAAAGGGTAAACAGGATTATGTCACCGATGTGGATCGGGCTCTGGATCAGCAGCTCACTCGTGGGTTCAGCGCCCTGTTTCCGGCAGATCCGATCATCACCGAAGAAAATCCCGACTCCTGGCAGGCGTTCCGGCCCGATGCCGATCGCCTCTGGCTGATCGACCCGCTAGACGGCACCGACGACTTTATTCAGGGCAGCGACTACTACGCCCTGATGGTGGGCCTCTCGCTGGCCCATCAGCCGCTGTTGGGCTGGATCTACGCCCCTGCGCTAGAGCGCCTGTACTACGGTGGTCCCCAGCTGGGCCTGTTTCAAATCCTTGGCAGTCAGGCTCCCCAACCGCTCCTGCTCCAGCCTCCCGCCCCGCCCTCTGCCGACTTCTGCCCCATCCTGATTGGCAGCAAAGATCAGCGCGCCTGGGGGGAAGCGCTGCTTCAGCAGATTCCGAACGCCCAGTTTAGCTATGTCGGCAGCTTCGGCCTCAAGGTGATGCAGGTGGTGCTGGGCCAGGCTGGCCTTTATACCTATTTCAACCGGCGGGTCAAGCTCTGGGACACCACCGGACCTCTGGCTCTGGCCGCTGCGGCTGGCCTGGTTTGCTGTGACCTCAACGGTGCCCCACTGCGGTTCACGCCAGATGCCGTCGCTAGCGAAACGCTGGCCCACCGCCAAACCCTGATCATTGGCTGGCCCAGCTATGTGGAAGCGCTGTTGCCTCGGGTGCAGCAGGCCGTCCAGTTGACAGAAGTCAAATTTGTAGATTAGCTGCCAGATTACCCGCCGCCTGGGAACAGGGTGAGTTTGACGCTGCCGAAATTGGTGGTCAGGGCCAGATGGGTATTCTCCAGGGCCTGCACCAGCCACTGCACCGCCTCACGGCTGTCGGTTTCGTAGTGGCTAAATAAAATCGACAGCCGTCGCTCCAGGCTGGGAATCACCTTACGGCAAAGCAAAACCACCTTCAGCAGCAACCCGGTCGTGACAATTGCGCCCAAGTTGTTGATCAGATCCACAAAGACGTAGTGTTGGGGCCGCTGGAGCGAATCGACCACCAGGAAGCTGAGCAGACAGTTGCAGGTGCGAACCAGCAGAAAATCATTCAGCGGGTGGGCGTTATGTTCGGGGAACAGGGTGACGAGCTGTTTGTGAAACTGGTTGTTGAACTTGCGCCTGCCGTAGCCTGGTTCAACTGACCCCGTGATGTATTCGTACAGGTCATCTTTAAAGGACGCGAAGGTTTGCCGTCCGGCCAGCAAATTCAGCGCCTGATCGCGGTGGCTGCGCCGTCCGTCTACCTTGCCCGTGTAGTAGTGCAGAGCCCGATGCAGCTCCTGATCGTCCAGCAGGGTGGGATTGGAGACGGGAAGAATTAAGCGCTGGGAGCGCAGGTCTGCATGGCGGCAGCGAGCTTGATGGGTCATGTAGTGGGCTAAATTCACCTCAAACTGCCGCTGCATTGTTGACTGGAGTTGACGCACGGTGGACTGCTGCTCCTGGGTGCTGTCTTCGCTGAGCAGACAATGCTCATACAGGTAGGGGTAGCGGCGAATCAGGCTGCCCAGGGGCCGGTTTTCCAGCCCCAATTCGGTTTCCGTGACTACTTGCGCCAGACGACGCAGGGTTTGATATTGCTCGGTTTCGTGAAACTGCTGCACCAGGGAATGCAGACGGCGAATGGCCGCAGAGTGGGAGCTGCTCACCCCGACGGGACGAGGTGACTCAAACAGATCGATCAGATCTGGAATGATCGCCTGGGTGTGGCTGCGCGCCTGCCAGCGGTTGATCAAAATGTGGCAGCAGCGGTTCAGCACATAGCGAAACTCTTCTGAAGCGACCGGCGAGGCTACAACGGCCTTGAGCGCAGACAATACCTCGGGATCGGGGTAGCCCACGCCGTTGATGAACAGGGCGCGAAACCGCTCAACCATGGCGGTGGGAGAGTCTTGCTCGATCCAGTGCAGCAGGTGGTCATAGAGCGTCTGCTCTTGGGGAGAGGTGGGCCGGTAGTAGCGCAGGTGCGGATCGAAGCTGGGCTTGAAGACAGCGCTTCTGCGGGTATCGTCCCGCTCCAGAAATTGGGGCCCGGCCTGTTGATCATCCAGAAACTTACTATCCACAGTCAATTCCTTAGCAATTTCTTCTGGGCAGGTTAGATTGAAAAATCCACTTAGCCTAGTCATGCAGGGCCTGGTCATGGGCCTAGTCATGCAGAGCCTAGTCATGCAGGAACTTGGTTACGCAGGGTTTGGTTACGCAGGGGGTTGGACGGAAGGATCAGCCAAGTTAGCCAAAATTGGCCATGACGTTACCGAGAAGCCACACAGGGATCAGGTGACACAGGGCCGGAGAGCCCCAGCCCAGCAAACGAGTCGATGATTCTCAAACCACGGCCCTCTAGCTGTAGGGGAATTAGCTGTAGGGAAGATAGCTTTATGCAGGATAGCTATAGGTGAAATGGGCTGCTGGCGAAATTATTCAGTCAAGAGTTCAGGCAGGAGTTTAGTCAAGAGTTTAGTCAAGAGCTCAGTAAAATCATCAGCCTTGCGCTACTTTGCTTTGCCAGAGCGCGATTAGGAGAATATCAAAATCTGCTGTATCTAATCATACTTAAATAAATTGACCGGATAGGGTAAATTTAAGCGGTTGATGTTTAAAGATTCAATTAAAGTCGCGGTTTACGCTGAAAACTTTTATTTAATCATAAGGCTACCTCAGTAATATTGGCTAGATAGCCTGATAATAAATGTACATCTCATACGGGCTTAATGTCAAAAACAGCCATAGGAATGCTGGCGTTCTGGATAGCTCAGTTCAGTCAGATCGGTTCGGGATGGCGGTATGATGCTGCTAAGTTTCACGCAGCGCTGGCCAACCCAGCGATTCGGCTATGGCAGGTTTTCCCCTGAAACAATTGGCTCATGTGCTGGCAACTCCAATTGAGTCGCCAATTAAGTCGCCTGGAGCGGGTTCGTCTGGTGTGGGTCAGGCCGAATTTAATCAGGCCGAATTTAATCAGGCCGAGCTTGCTGTGGCGACTAGCATCAGCACCGACAGCCGCAGCATTGTTCCGGGGGCCGTATTTGTTGCCCTGCGAGGCGAGCGGTTCGACGGTCACGAGTTTCTGGAGCAGGTGCAGTCCCAGGGCGCACTGGCCGCTGTGGTAGACCGGCAGTTCACCGGACAGACGACCCTGCCGCTGCTGCGCGTTGACGATACGCTGCAAGCCTATCAGGCGATTGGCCAATGGTGGCGGATGCAGCTGTCCTTGCCTGTGATTGCCGTCACCGGGTCAGTCGGCAAAACCACCACCAAGGAGCTGATTGCTGCTGTACTGGGTACTCAGGGACTGGTGCTCAAAACCCAGGCCAACTACAACAACGAAATTGGGGTGCCCAAAACCCTGCTCGAACTCACCCCAGAACACGATTTTGCTGTAATTGAAATGGGGATGCGGGCAGCCACAGAAATCGCCCTGCTGACCCAAATTGCTCGCCCCGATATTGCCGTGATCACCAACGTGGGCACTGCCCATATTGGCCGCCTGGGTTCGGAACAGGCGAT
>JBJTUI010000809.1:0-3584 GCA_046080625.1 Elainella sp.
ATCCAGGCCCAGGCTTTCCAGGTTTGGGGCTGGGGCCGTCCCATGAACGCAGCCGCTAGCAGAATCAGCAGTCCTGCCGGGAACAGCCGCACCCCGGCCATAAACAGCGGAGTGGTGTGGGGAATCGTTCCCTTCATCGCCACCATGGCTGTACCCCAGAGGAAGAACGGGGCAATCAGCAGCGGCGCAGTGCGAGACGAAATCAGCTTCAGATGCATGGCAGCCAGGTGAAAGGGCAATCTTTACACTGATTGTAATCAATTATGTAGTTGTATTAAGAGCGCGGCGACAAATTTAACGACTGGTTGCAATCCTAGGCGCGTCGCAACTGCCGCATCAGCAGTAGGGCCAGCAGCGTCACCCCAACCGAGCCCGCCAAAACCAGGGGCGATTGCAGCAAGCTAGCGGTCAGAATCGTCACGGCGGACAGCACGAAGGCGATTAGGAAGCTGGCAACCCCAGCCACAGCACTACTCAAGTCACCCAGAATGGGGATAAAGTCCAGGATGGCGCTGACCGGAGCGGCAAACAGAAACAGGCCCAACCACATCATCAGGAAGCCCAGACCCCGAAACAGCCAGCTCCAGATTCGGTGTTCGGTTTTGAGGCTGGTGATTGCCTCGGCCCGGCTGCCCAACAGCATCCGATAAATCCGGGTGTCATCCTGCAGGTAGGGCTGGAGGCGGTTTTGTGGCTGAAGCTGGGCCACAGCCGTGACGGTGGTGCTGGCGGGCAGGGCCGTATAGCAGATCCGCAGATCGCCCACTTGCGGGGACTGGGGCGTCCCGGTTCCTTGGTAAATATAGCTGCTGATTAACTTTGCCCCTTGAGACAGGCGGGTGTTCTGGGCCGTTAAAGACAGCGGTGGGCCTGGCGGCAGATTGATGCCACTGGCGCTGAGCTGATAGCTGATGGCGTCTTCGGTGCAGGAGGTGCGGTGGTTCAAGACGGAGCTGAAAGCGGCTGGGTCAAGCTGGTAGAGGCCAATCTGGGCGTTTGAGGCGCGAAATAGCTGGTCAGCAATGGCCTTGGGTGGATGGGAATGCTCGGCGGCGCGAGCAAACCGGCTGGAGTCGGACGGATTGTTCAGCCACTGCTTGCTGTAGGTGTAGATGGTTTCCTGGGTTTCGGAGCCGCCAAAATGCTTGGTCGTCTTGATCTGCTGGTCTTCCTTCCAGCCGTACATCTCTACGGTGCGATCAACAAAGATGTAGTTTCCGGGCCGCAAGAACAGGTCGTCACCCAAGGGCTGGCTGGAGGTGACAGGGCCGGTCAGCGTCACCAGTTTGCCTTCAGCCGCCGGATTGGGTACAGAGGCCGAGAGTTCGGGGGCAGTGCGAGCCAGCTGCGACAGGTCAACCATGCCTTCGTTCCAGACCAGCACAAAAAATGACCCAACAAACAGCGCCAGCCCCAAAATCGTGCCCAGACAGGAGCCGCCAATTTTCTCGCCCCAGCTGACATACCGGACTTCTCGATATTGATCGGCCATAAGGATTTCGCGGTAGCAAAAATTACGAGGTGCTACTGATTACTTCAGCCACAGTCAGCCCCTCTCCTGAAGATGCCCAATGGATCTGTCCCGTGACTCTGCCGGGTCAATCTGTCCTGTGAATTTGTCCCGTGAATTTGTCCCGCAAATCTGTCCCGCAAATCTGCTCCGTGCATCTGGCGGGTAAAGCATCTGCTGGGCAAAGCATTTGGCGGGAAAATCTGGCGGGAAAAGCATCTGGCGGGAAAATCTGTCTAGCCTGAGTGGTAGCGCTGGACGTCAGGCGGTGGTTAGCATTCCGGCCTCAAAATCCGTCACGAGACTGACCAGATCACCTGCCGCGTCGTAGCCCCAGTAGGAGGCATAGGCTCCGTCGCCATAGCCCGACTCAAAGGCAATGACATTGGCAGCCCTGGCTGAATCTGAACCGACCGGTAAATTCGCCCACTCCTTCCCCGGCGAACCCATAGCATTGCGCTGTAGCTCGGCCCACAGCGGCTCCAGAAATTCCTGTTCAAATCGGGCTCGCGACTGCCGCATCAGCTCTGCCGCCCGGTCATAGTCTCCGACCCGCTGGGCAGCCTGAATTTCGGCTGACTGCTCGGCTGTGGGGGCCAGTTCCAGCAGCCGTGTGGCGGTTTCTGCGGCCATAAAGCAGCCTGTGCCCTGGTCAACTCCATAGACTTCCAGGGGCCGCTTCTGGTTGGGGTGGTAAATCTGGGCCAGCTCCCAGCGCACTGCTGGGGTGTCGCCAAAGCGAATCAGGGCGCAAGCCACGCGGGAATAGCCCGAGGACGACTCGTAAATCACGCTCAGCAGAACCGGATAGCGGCCCGGCGCAACGGTTTTGTCAAAACGGCAGGCCAAGGAGTCAACCACAGACGGGTCGCAGGCCACAATCTGCCCAGAAGGCAGGTGCAGCTCGCCAATTTCGTAGGTCGAGAAGGTGATTTCGCTGAGTCCGAAGTTGGGCAGAGCTCTGGCAAAGGTATAGCCATCCTGGAAGGCTTTGGCGAAGTCGGTATGGCCATCCACAACAGCAGGCTCATCGACCACCGGCAATTTGCGCGAGGGCATAGCGAGCGAGGGATACAGTCTGGCATTGATGATTTGAGATCGAGCAAAGCTGGCTTCCCCTTCATCAAATCGTCCCAGGTTGTTCAACAGCCCGGCGCGGGAATGCCAGATCTCGGCGTTTTCTGGCTCAAACTCGAGCAGCTCGTCGTAATCTGCCAGGGCTTCGGCGTAGCGCTCTAGAGTTTCGAATAGCGCGCCCCGATTCAATAAGGCGTTGGCGTAGGCCGGGTCTAGCTCGATGGCACTGCTGTAGCTGGCGATGGCCTCCTCGGAGCGGCCAAGCTGGGCCAAAACAACGCCCTGATTAAACCAGCCCGTGGCGCAGGTCGGGTCTAGCTCGATGGCATGGCTGTAACTGTCCAGGGCCGCTTCGCAATAGTCCAGCAAGTAGAGGCAGACGCCGCGATTCAGCCAGGCCGTGAACTCGCTGGGGTTGAGGGCAAGGGCGCGATCAAAACTCTCGATTGCGTCTTCAAACCGCTGGAGGTCAAACAAACAGACGCCCCGTTCCAGCCAGGCTCTTACGTGGTTTGGATCTAGCTCCAGAGCCCGATCAAAGCCAGCCAGAGCCATGTCATATTGGCAGGCTCCTGCGTCGTATTCTGCGTCATATAGCGTCCGGGCGTAGTCGTACCAGGCTTCGGGGTCCAGGCAATCGGGAGGAGGCGCAGCGGGGTTGGTCATGGAATTGGCTCCAGAATCAGTCCCGTTTAGCTTGCCCAGGTTGGCCGTTGGCTGGCGACTCGCGCTCAGGTTGCGGCTTGCGCCAGGGCAGTTTGGTGCCCATCTCGGTCAGGGCCGAAAACACTAGATAGAGAATCAGCCCCGCCGCGCTGAGCAAAAACAATCCCCAGTCGCTGTCCATAGTTCTCGGCCCTAAGTACCCTGGGTAACCCCCCAGCTCTGCTGGGGGACTCCCACAGTTTGACAGTTCCGGGAGTCTGAGGAAAAGTCTCTTCAACCCGAACAATCTGAGTGTTCGGATCAAGGAGACTTCAATGAAAGATACTGGTAG
>JBJTUI010000810.1:0-4208 GCA_046080625.1 Elainella sp.
AAAACACGACCTTCAGCCGTCCCCGCACGTCTGGGTCAGCGTTGACGACTTCGGCCACGGCATGAATCAGCTTGATCATCAGCTTGGCCGTGAAATAGTCGGGAGCCGCCTTGCCCGCAAAAATCACCGTGCGGGGCACCAGATCGAGGTTGGGGTTGGCCTTGATCCGGTTGTAGAGGGTGAGCAAATGCAGCAGGTTGAGGTGCTGGCGTTTGTATTCGTGCATCACCATGGCCTGCACATCGAACAGCGAGTTGGGATTTACCTCTACCCCCGTCTGCTCCAAGATGTGGGTCGCCAGATGGCGTTTGGCCGCCTGTTTGATCCGCAGCCACTCGCTGCTAAACACCGGGTCAGAGGCATAGCGCTCCAGGTGAATCAACTGGCTCAGGTCGGTGATCCAGCCATTGCCAATCCTGCTGGTGATCAGGGTGGCCGCTTCTGGGTTGGCTTGCAGCAGGAAGCGACGCGGCGAGACGCCATTGGTCTGGCTGCTGAACTTTTCGGGATACAGCTCGTAGAAATCGCGCAATATCGTGTGCTTCAGCAGGTCGGTGTGCAGGTCCGACACGCCGTTGACCGCATGGCAGCCGACGCAGGCCAGCGAGTTGAGCCGGATGTGGCGTTCGCCCTGCTCTTCAATCAGCGACATGCGGTTGAGCCGCGGCTGATCCCCCGGATATTTCGCTTTCACCGCCTCCAGCAGCCGGTAGTTGATCTCGTAGATAATTTCCAGATGGCGCGGCAGGAAATGGCCGACCAGATCCACGGCCCAGAGATCGTCCAGGGTCTCGGGCATGAGGCTGTGGTTGGTGTAGGCCAGGGTGGCCTGCGTTACTTGCCAGGCCTGATCCCAGGGCAGCCCCTGCTCATCGACCAGCAGCCGCATCAGCTCAGCCACGGCCAGGGTGGGGTCGGTGTCGTTGATTTGCAGGGCAAACCGCTCGGCCAGCGTCGTAGCAGGCTCTCCTGCCTCCAGGTGCAGCCGCAGGGCATCTTGCAGGGCGCAGGAAACCAGGAAAAACTGCTGCTTCAGCCGCAGCGCCTTGCCCTGGAGCTCGATATCGACTGGATAGAGCACCTTGCACAGATCGCCTGCCTCGGCCCGCCACAGCCGCAGCAAACTGACGCGCTGGTTTTGGTAGCCCGGCACGGGCGTGTCGTAGGGAATGCCCTCAACCGATTCGGCAGGCAGCCAGCGCACCCGGTAGCGGTCCTGATCGTCGATGTAGGCTTCAGTAGTGCCACCCAAGGGAACCAGGACGCTTCGTTCGGGCCGCTCTACTTCCCAGGGGTTGCCGTTGCGCAGCCAGGTATCGGTGACTTCGACCTGCCAGCCGTTCTGGATCTCCTGGTCAAAGATGCCGTACTCGTAGCGGATGCCATAGCCGATTGCCGGAATGTTAGCCGTGGCCAGGGAGTCGAGGTAGCAGACCATCAACCGCCCCAAGCCGCCCCGGCCCAGCCCCGGTTCTTCTTCCTGGTCGAGCAGCTGCTGCCAGTTTAGTCCCAGCTCCTGGACGGCGCGCCGGGTTTCGTCCAGCAGGCCCAGGTTGACCAGGCTATTTTCCAGGTGGGGTCCCGGCAGGTATTCGGCGGAGATTTCGCCCACCAGACGGGTGCCAGCGGGCAGTGGGTCAGGTCCCTGGAGGTTGAGCAGCCGGTCGCAGAGCAGGGTGGCCAGCGCCTGATAGGTCTCCTGCACTGTGGCCGTGGTGGGCGTTTTGCCCTGGCGGGCCAGATAGTCGAGCAGGGTTTGCTTGACCGGTCCCCGACCCAGACGCGGCAGTTCTGGCTCTAGCTCGCCGGTGGGCTGGGCAATCACGGCTTCAGGAGCAGCAGAGCCAGCGGTGACGGCAGGATCTGCCGGGTCGCTGGGCATCAGGTTCGAGGCCAGGGCAGCCGCTTCTAGCTCGGCCAGTTCGGCGATTGCGGCTGGGGCAGCTGGCAAACCGGAGTCGAGCGGTTCGGCCACAACTGGCTCGATTGGGGCGAGTTCAGGGACTTCGGCAATTGCGTCATCCCCAGCTGCGTTACCTCCAGATGCGTCATCCTCAACTGCATCACCCCCAGCTGCGTCGCTGATGATCTCTGGCACTGTTTTCGGAACAGCCACTTCTGGGACGGCTCCCGGAGCAATCTGTTCTGGAACAGTCTGCTCTGGAACAGTCTGTTCTGTGAGAGTACCTTCCGTGACCGTCTCTTCTATGAGAGCTGCTTCTGTGACCGTTACTTCCGTGACCGTCTCTTCTATGACAGTCACTTCCGCGACAGCTGCTTCCGTGTCATCCCCTTCTAAACCAACTGCCTCAGCCAATATTTCTGCCTCAGCCGTCTGTGGTGCCTCCGCTGTTTCTGCCTCAACTTCTAGCCCCGCCGACGCGGAAGGCACCTCCGTACCCGATAGCGGCTGTTCGGCCAGGGCAGCCACGTCCAGATCGGCTCCCACTAAATCCACGGGCATCAGATCGGCCTCAATCACGGTGCCCGGTGCAGGCAGATCATCCAGTCCTACCGGTTCGGCCAGCGGCAGGTCGGCCAGGGGTGCAATCTCTAGTTGATCTAAACATCCCTGGGTCACATACCCCGCAGCTTGCTGCGGTCTGTAGAACAGCGCAGACGCTGTTGAGCGAAGCGAAGTGATACCCCGCAGCTTGCTGCGGTTGGGAAGTTCATTTGCTGGCTGGTTCCCTGGTTCGAGAGCTGGCTCAATGCTTGGTTCGCGAATCAGCTCGCTGGCCGGTTCAACTGCCGGTTCGATAGCTGCTTCAACAGCTGGTTCAGACAATTCGCTAATTGGCTCGTTAATTGGCGCTGCGGTCGGGGCAGACTCGACTTCCGGTACAGAAGCAGGTTCATCTTCCAGCCAGTCGGCGTCTAGCTTTTCCAGGCTTGGCGAAGCGAGTTCTGCCTGACCCGGAACAGCCGGAGCAGCGGGTTCAATGGGGGCAGGCGCGATCGGTTTGGTCCGGCGTTGGGTCAGCCAGCGCACCAGCAGGCCCAGCAGCAGCAGCGGCAGCAGCACCCAGAGGAAGCGGCGGCGATCGGGCTCAGCAACGGGCGAGGCGTCGGGCAGGAGGGCTGGAGGTGGGGGCGGGGGCGGCAGGGTGATTGACCGGCCCGCAGCAATGGCCTTGGCCTCTTCCAGCCGGGCTGCCGAGACTGCCGCCTGACCGGGTGGAGTGGCGGCAAACCCCAGAAATGCCTGGGCGACGCTGCCCGGATCTTGCCGGTAAGCATAGCCGCGCGTCTGGCTGTAGGGGTAGCGGAGATCGTCGGGCAGCACGGTCTGGGTGATCACGAGCTGGAGCGGACGGGCCTTGTTCTGGTTGACCAGCTGGCTGGCAATCGCATAGCCGATGCCGTCTCGGCCCAAAGCATCCAGGACGGCAACCGTGTCGTCGCGCTTCAGGCGGGTGACGGTTTCCGAGTCCAGATCGGGGGCGGCAATCTGGTACTGCTGGAGGGCCAGCCGGGTGTCGCTGAATTCGGGCCGGTCAATCACCCGAATCGCCGCATCGGCACCGCCCACCTCGGCCCAGTTGGTGATTTCTCCCCGAAAGATCTGGCTGAGCTGCTCCAAGGTGAGGCTGCCCTGAAACGGGTTGTTTTTGCCAACAATAATCGCAATTTTTTCAGCACTGATCGGTACTTCGATCAACCCCTCGGCCTTTTCGGTGGCGGTCAGAGGCCGGCCAATCGCCGCCAGATCGATTTCACCGGTTTTCAGTTCCTCCAGGGCGGCTTCGGTGCCTCTGTCCCGCAGTTCTACCTTTGAACCGGGAAACTGCTTTTCGTAGCGCTGTTTCAAGACTTGGTTGATGGCCGTCATCTGGTTGGACCCGTCAATCCGCAGTTTGCCGCCTTCCAGCAGTTCGTTGGGCAGCTGGCCAGATAGCGGCGGCTCCGCAGTTAAGGCAGCGGCTCCTACCGGGGAAACCAGCAGGACAGTTGGAAGTAGGCAACTGAGCAGCACCAATCCCAGGAAAGAGGCTGTTTTCTGAAGCTTTTTCTGAAGCATGTCAAGTCACCACCCTGTCAACGATTGTTTCATGGCCTGTCGGCATCATAACTTGTCAGTAGCTCAGAAGGTAAGCCACTGGTTCTACCAGTGCGACTTGACCAGCTTTGAGCGTTCCCGGAGTTCCGGAGCGCAGGTAAAGTAACTCCCACGGTGGCTTGAACCAAACCGTAGGAGATAAACACAT
>JBJTUI010000811.1:0-3189 GCA_046080625.1 Elainella sp.
GGCTGCCCTGCTGTTTGCCTACCTCAAGAAAATCTCCTTCTGGCTGCTGGCCGATCTGGTTGCCCCCTCGGCGATTTTGGGACAGGCGATTGGTCGCTGGGGCAATTTCTTTAACTCTGAGGCGTTTGGCCGACCGACCGATCTACCCTGGAAGCTGTTTATTCCTCCGGCCCAGCGTCCGTCTGGCTACGAGCAGTTTGCCTATTTCCACCCGACGTTTCTCTATGAATCGCTCTGGAATCTGGGTGTGTTTGCCCTGCTGATCGGGCTATTTTTCTGGGGACTGCGCCAGGGCAAGCTCAAAACCGGCACGCTGTTTCTGGTCTACATCATCGCCTACAGTTTGGGCCGCGTCTGGATTGAAGGGCTGCGGATGGATAGCCTGATGCTGGGGCCGCTGCGGATTGCCCAAGTCGTCAGTTTAACCGGCATGGCTCTGGGCAGTCTCGGCCTGATCTGGCTCTATGGTTACAAACGGCCTTTGCCCGATGTGGTGAAGCCACCTGAACAAGAAAAACCCCAGAGTTTTGGCTCCGGGGTATGAATCAGGGTGCATCTACCAACCACTTTTACTCAAGATTGCGTATGTGTCCGGATTGACCGGCCCTTTTTACAAACCCTTTAAAAAGTACGGGTAAATCTCAAAGATTCTACGGAGAAAGCCAAATTACCCAAGATCGACCGCACAATATGTCTGCTTCTGATACGGAGATGTCTCAAGCCGAGATTGGCCGGTTCCCTAGCTCGGAGCGACTGGTGGCAGCCGTCTATCTGATTGGGGCCGGGCCTGGCGACCCAGACCTGCTCACCGTTAAGGCCCAGCGGATCTTGCAGCAGGCTGATCTGGTGCTGGTGGCCGACTCGCTGGTGCCGCCCCAGGTGTTGCAATGGGTGCGAGCTGGGGTGGAGGTGGTGCCCACGGCGGCCAAAACCCTGGAGGACACCGTGCCCTTGATGATCGCTCGGGTCCGGGCCGGACAGGTGGTGGCGCGGTTGCAGTCTGGTGATCCGAGCCTTTACAGCACGCTCCACGAGCAGCTTCAGCTGCTGACTGCCGCCCAAGTTCCAGTCGAGGTCGTTCCGGGAATTAGTGCTTTCCAGGCCGCTGCGGCCCGGCTCCAGATCGAGCTAACAGTGCCAGAACTGGTGCAAACGGTGATTCTGACCCGGCTCAGCCGCCGCACGCCCATGCCCGCAACCGAAGCCTTGGCCAGTCTTGCCGCCCACCGGGCCAGCCTCTGCCTCTACCTCAGCGCTCGCCAAGTCGAGCAGGCCCAAGCCGATCTTCTGCGGCATTACCCAGCCGATACGGGCGTAGCAATCTGCTTCAGGTTAGGCTGGCCCGACGAGAAAATCTGGGTCGTGCCCCTCGACCAAATTAGTCAGCTGACCCAGGCCCAAAATCTCACCCGCACGACGCTCTACGTGATCAGTCCAGCCCTGAACCCAGTTTTGAGTAAGACGAAGCCAGATTCCACCCGCTCGCGTCTCTATAGCTCCAGCCACAGTCGGCTGTTTCGTGCCGATCCGGCTAGCTCCGACCAGGAACAACTCTGACCAAATTTGGCCAAGCCAATTCCCAAATCTAAGCTAGACCTAGGGTTGGCCAACGCTGCCGGGCGGCGTGATCACGCTGGGTTGGGGGCTTTGGTAGGGGTCGGTGGGGCTGGTAGGCGGCACCAGCGGTTGATCCTGGTAGCCTGTCACGTTCGGCTGCGCTGTCGCGTTTGGCTGCACCGTAGGCTGAATTACCTGCGATTGGCCGGTTTGGGGCTGAACTGGCTGGGGCTGAACCGGCTGGGGTTGGACGGATGGCTGAACCGGCTGAGTCACCGAGGGTTGAACCGCTGGCACCCGCTCAATCACCGTCACCTGATTCGGCAGGGGGCTGGCAGGCTGAGTACCAAGCTGGGGCTGGGTTGGCGTAATCGGGACACTGCTGGGGCTGGTGGGCTGGGGACTGGCCGGGAGAGCGGCTGGGGCGACCTGGGTTTCTGTCGGTGCAACTCCGGTTTGCTGATTTGGAGTGAGGTAGAGCATGGCGAGTACGAGTCCAGCCACGGTTGCCATCAACACGCCGATAATTGCGCCTGCGCCGACGCTGTTGGCCTCACGACTTCGCTGGGTCTCTTCGACCTGTTCTACTCGTTCTGCGGTTCTGCCCTGAACATAGCCATCCTGATATGCTAGCTCGTCTTCGCTGATCGGATGACCGTTGAAGTCCTCTGGCATCACGCGATTGTTCTCGACGGCGGACTCGGGAACAGGATGGTTAGAGGGGTGCCGACGGTCTTCGGGGTTGGAAAAATTGCTGCGATTTTTCATAGACCTCTACTCCAACTGTTTACTCATAGATCGACTGAATAGCGTTATCAAATTCGTATATTTTAGATCTCCCGAACCCTTAATTCACTAGTTAGTGGATCTTAACCAGAATCTTGACTATCAAAGAGACACCGGGGCAGCAACCTTGAGGTTCCTGGTCTTTAATCACACCATTCCTACAGTGATGTGCCCACAATAACAACTGCTGCTGCTTTTTCCCTCTCTCTAGAGCAGGGTCTATCGCTCAGCCAAATGGTGGAGGTGATTCAGAGAGGCGATTCCAGTCGCGGTTACTAAATCTGGGCGCTGGCTGCATCGAGCGGGACTAAAGCGGGGCTAAAGCGGGACTAGAGCTGGCCCAATTTAACCAGCGACCCAGAGTTGTAGATCTGCGCTATGCTAAGAAGCCTGATTCGTGTCGCAACCCGATTGCCGTGACCCTTTTTGAGCAACACCGCCAGCAGCTAATGGCCTCGGAAGCGCCTCTGGCCGCCCGGATGCGGCCCCGCAGTCTGGATGAGTTTATTGGCCAAGATCAGATTTTGGGACCGGGGCGGCTGTTGCGTCGTGCCATTCAGGCCGACCAGCTGGCCTCGCTGATTTTTTATGGGCCGCCCGGCACCGGCAAAACCACCCTGGCCCAAATCATCGCCAACACCACCCACGCCCACTTCATTGCGATCAACGCGGTGCTGGCGGGCGTGAAAGAGATTCGCGACGCAATCGCCACAGCTCAGGAGCGACGCGGTACCCAGAGCCAGAAGACGATTCTGTTTGTGGATGAGGTGCATCGCTTCAACAAGGCTCAGCAGGATGCGCTGCTGCCCTGGGTAGAAAACGGCACGGTGATTTTGATCGGCGCAA
>JBJTUI010000812.1:0-12241 GCA_046080625.1 Elainella sp.
TTCGCGGATTTAATCGCCTAGCTCAGGTGATTGAAGGAGTCAAATTTCAGGATGGTATCGCAATCACTGACCTCGTTCGCTCCACGACCAAAAACGCTGCTTAATTCTTCTTCATACACCAGATTTGACAATAACCCTTTCTGACTCATGGTGATCTCCCTGGGTTTGAGTTAGCCTAGCAGAAATAACCGTACTAGGTAAAGTTCCTCTGGTGGACTACTAGCTTCAAGTACCTCTAATATCAGCTGGAATATTCCTGCTGCTCAGGCACTAGCTGCGAGGGAGCTTCGGCGCACCGCTCCATCCTCGGTTGATCCATTGACAGGAGTGGGACACCGGGCAACTCTAGTGAGTGCTACGGCTGAAGACGAGTATTTGGTGGGCGACTGGAATGGTGACGGCAAAGACGACCTTGCAGTTCGACGTGGCTCCACTATTTTGAAAGATATTAATGGCGATGGCAGACACGATTTGGAACAGGTATTTGGATTGGGCAATGCTGAGAACCAATACCTGGTGGGCGACTGGAATGGCGATGGCAAAGACGATTTGGCAGTTCGACGTGGCTCTACTATTTTGATGGACATCAACGGCGACGGCAGGCATGACCTCCAGCAGACCTTTGGCCGTGGCAATCGAGAGAACCAATACCTGATTGGCGACTGGAACGGCGATGGTATAGACGACATTGCAGTCCGACGTGGTTCTATGGTACTGGTCGATGTCAACCGAGATGGCAATCGTGACCTCCAGCAGACCTTCGGACTCGGCGCAAGTGAAGCTCAATACCTGGTGGGTGACTGGAATGGCGACGGCAAAGACGACCTGGCCGTGCGACGTGGCTCTACTGTCCTCAAAGATATCAACGGAGACGGTAGACACGACTTATCACAATCTTTCGGACTAGGCGGGGGGGAAGACCAGTACTTGGTAGGTGACTGGAACAGGGATGGAAAAGATGATATTGCAGTGCGACGTGGCTCTACCGTCCTGATGGACATCAACGGGGACAGCAGGCATGATCTCCAGCAGACTTTTGGATTAGGAACAGCTAAACCACCTGCTGTATCCCCTGTCAGTCCGCCCCCATCGGAACCCGCTAATTATACCGCGCTCTCGCCCAAACCCAGGCGTACTTCGATCAATCAGGGGCTTTTATCTCCTAGCCCTTCCTTTATGGAAAGTATTTTAGGCAGACCCGGAGCGCTGACCAATAGCTGTTCCCTGGTCACGAACTCCAAGCTGAGGCGATTGCTTGTCACCCAAGATGTTGGCCCGATAACGGTAACAGGTCTGAGACCTGCCGTTGAAACACTAGGCGCTATCTTCGCCCAGGTCAGACGGGAAAAACCTAAGCTCTACTCCCAGATTGGCAGTGCTGGAATGTTGTGTGTTCGCAGAGTACGGGGTGGATCAGGATTCTCTAATCATTCCTGGGGCACTGCAATCGACATTACAATTAATAAACGGCTTGATACTTTTGGCGATGACAGGACGCAACTTGGCCTAAAAGTGCTTTACCCCTATTTTCACAAAGCAGGTTTCTATTGGGGTGCTGGTTTCTCAAACAGAGAAGACTCAATGCACTTTGAAGCTTCTAGACAATTAATACAACAGTGGCGATCACAGAGGAGAATATAAATTGATTTGTGACGTATTTACTCTTGCTTACACTTTTGGTTTAATCTATTTCTTCTCCTTGTTCTTTATTGCATTCCCATACTGATTCTCATGCTGGTGCTTATCAGCTTCGCAGCTCAACACCTATTATTCAGGACTTGCCGTTCGAAGACGGTTGTATTAGCTGCTTTAGTGAAATATGAAAAGAGGAGATGCCTATTCAGGGTTGGTAGTCTGTTTGAGGGCAACCTGCTCAGAAATCCCTGCTGTCACGATTTCGTTTACAGATCTGAGTCCTGTGCTCCTCTTCAGACATCCTTCCATGAATAGGCAATACGTCCAAGTTCTTTGCAATGCTTAGGAGCGTCTAGATAATCCCGGTTCCTTTGCCACGAGAATCACGCGATTCGGTGAGTTTGCCCGTCTCGTCAGTATCATTCACTTCGGCCATCTCCTGGGCTCGCTCTTGGGCCAGGGCTTCCTCCTGTTCGCGCAGATCGCCCGGTTCGTTGACGTACATTTCGGGCTCGATCGCGAAATTGTTCACCAAGCCTTCCTTGTCTACGGTGTAGCCACCCGAGGTGTCCAGACTGGCGTCTTCTGCCTGATGGGGCGTTTCCTTGTAGGCATCTCCTTCTCGCTCCTTACGAGCGGCTGTTTCTGCGGGAACGATATGGGCATCGTAGGTATCTACAGAAACTTCTTCCGAAATCTTTTCATGTGTACTCATAATCCAGTCTCCAGACATTCCAAAACGTTGCTTTATTATCTAGGACTTTATTCTCAGCAGCGTCTACCAAGGGTAGGATTCACCCCGGTTTTTCAAATATGCAAAAAAGGCCCGGGCGAACCCAGGCCTCAATTCGATGACCGTTTAATCAAACTTGCAACGAAATGAAAAAAGAATCTAGCAAGAGTTAGTCAATCGCCTTTTTCACAGCGTCTTTGACGTTCTCAACGGCATTACGAGTCTCGGCTTCGGCCTGTTTCGCTTTGCCTTTGGCCTTGTCGTCCGGATTGCCGGTTACGTTCCCCATCGCTTCCTGGGCTTTGCCCTCCAGATTCTTTGCGGTCGCCTTGGCTCTATCTTCGGTACTCATAACGGTCTCCTAATTGGGACTTGAATACTCTAAATGTATTGTAGGCAACAGTTTTTTGAATCTCTCGACTGACAGAACTCTCACTCTATAGAAAGAGGGAGCAACTGTTTAGCCCGTCAGCAATCCCCTAGCCGATTAAACCAGAGCGCAGGGCCAGTACGGCAGCCTGCGTGCGGTCATCGGCACAGAGCTTGTTGAGGATATTGCGAACGTGAGTTTTAACTGTGCCCACGGTGATGTAGAGTTTTTCGGCAATGGCCGCGTTGCTACAGCCTGCCACAATCAGTTCCAATACCTCAAGTTCGCGTTCCGTAAGCGGATAGCTTTCCAGCAGCTGTTCATACTCGGGCTCAACCGCCCCAATCGAAACTTTCTTGGTTGACTCTGCTGCTTCGCCGGTTGGCGTTTGCCGCACCTGCCGCAGGACAATGCTGGCGATGGCCGGGTCGATCCAGGAGTTGCCGCTGTAGGTGGCTTGGAGGGCCTCAACCAGCCGGTCGGTGCTGATATCTTTCATGCAGTAGGAGTCGGCTCCAGCGGCGAAGGCAGCCAGCACCGAATCCTCGCTGTCGTGCATGGTTAAAATGAGCACTTTGGTGCGCTCTTCAATGGGCTCGGGATGGGCCTGTTTAAACCGACGGGTTAGTTCAATCCCGTCCATGTCGGGCAGCCCAATATCCACAATCGCGATGTTAGGCTTCGACGATTCTAATAGCTGTAGACCATGGCTGGCGTTTGCCGCCTCGCCAACTACCGAGATTCCCTGTTGACGCTGCAAAGCAGCTTTTAACCCTACTCTAGTGAGATCGTGATCTTCGATTAAAGCGACGGAAATTTCACCCATTGCGCTTACCAAAATTGCTCGGTTTAACAAACTGATCTGAATTATGAGGGATTGCTGCCCCCATTGGCTTCCACCAAGAGAGGTAAAATTGGCCGATCAAACGGCAGGAATTCCTTCCATAGGCAGAGCAGCGATGATGTGACTAGCCTTCCTGCTGATTTTGCTGCCGAATCTCAGGCTATGGCTCTGAATGGGTGCGGCGTTCTAGGTCGAGTATTAGTTCTAACTGATGGCTGAGGTTGACCGTTTCGGGAGCAGGACAAAATAAGGGGTAGCCGCCTAGCCTAACAAAAGTTTGCAATCTTCTCAACTTCTTGTCTTGACTTTTTGATTTGGTCCTTCTGCCCTCACCAAGCTCTACGGGGACGCTGGAGCCTTAGCCAGCTTGCTTGGGCAAGCACCAGACTGATTCAGGGTCTATTTCAGTAACCGCATCCGTCAGTAACTCCATCTGACAGACATGTCTCGCAAAGTTTGGAAATTCATTTACTCAAATGGTAGGCAAGCGCTAGATTAAGTCTCCGTTCTCACCTTCTGCGATCTGTGAACGACATGGAAATTCTACAAGTTCTATGGGTCGAGGCCGAATCAGCTGCCGAAACCACTCCCTTTTGGGTGGAACAACTGGCTCAGGCCGGTTTCTCCGACTTTGAAGTAAAATCAGCCCCGAGTTTGGCCGAAGCGTTGGCTTTGGCTACAGCTGCCGATTGGTCTGATGCGTCCGGCAACAAGCAATCAAAGGACCTGTTAGATGGTCTACCAGATAGTCGAGTATGCTGCATCATCTGGTCAGGTTCCGAACAGCGGCTCTGGGTCGAACTCAAGGACAAGTCGCGTCTGGCTCAGACTGCCGAACGAGCTGTGCCAATTATCTGGCTTAGCGATACACCTCCCTCCCTGGATGAAGCGCTGCAGGCTGCGGGGGTGCGAGAAGTGCTATATCAACCCACCCTGACCCGAGCCCTGCTGGTACAAACCCTGCGCTACGTCGTGCAGCTCCATCAGCTTGAACAACAGATCCGGGCGGCCAACCGACAGCTGCGCCAAACCGATCAACTCCTGACCCGCCAATCCCAGCAGCTGGCCGACCAAACCCAGCAGATCCAGCGGCTCACGGTTCAGCTGGCAGAAGTGGCTCGACTCAAAAATCAGTTCCTGGCCCTGATCTCCCACGAGCTGCGGACGCCACTCAACGCGATCATCGGCTTTTCTCAATTGCTCTGCCGCAACACCGAAACCTTTGGCGAGCAGCAGCGCGATATGGTGCGTCGGATTGTGGCCAATGCCAACCGGCTGCTGAATCTTGTGGAAAACATGCTGACCTTCACCGAGGTAGAGGCGGGTCAGCTGGTGGTACAGGCCCAGCGCGTCGATTTAAAGCGGCTGCTACAGGCCGTGGTCGCCGAGGTCGAACCGATGGCCAGCCAGAAAGGATTGGCGCTGCGGCTTCAGCTGTCCCAATCCCTACAGGTAACGACCGACCCGACTTACCTTCAGCAAATTCTGTTTAATCTGCTGACAAATGCCATCAAGTTTACGGCGGCAGGCTCCATCACGGTCACGGTTGAGCAGGATGCCAGTCGGATCGCTATTCTGATCCGCGACACGGGCATCGGCATGCAGCGCACTGACCTCCAGTACATCTTTGAACCATTCCGTCAGGTGGATCAGTCGCTCGCTCGGCAGCATCAGGGGGCCGGTCTGGGTCTGGCGGTGACTGCGGCCCTGGTCAACCAGCTTCAGGGCAAAATTGCGGTCAAAAGCCAGCAGGGACAGGGCTCCGAGTTTCGGGTTGAGCTGCCCCACCAGCTGGCCCAGACTCCGGCCATCGCAACCTGCTCAAATTTCAGAAATAGCGTTGCTTGAGCTGTAGTTATGCTTAGGACTGCTGCGATATTGGGGTTCACCGTTTAAAGTGGGCCTGATAGATCGCGAAAGTTCTGGCTGTCGTTTTCGTGGGGTTCAGTTGGGGTCGTTATGCATCGAAGATTTTTGGGTTTGGGTCTGGTTTCGCTGGGTCTGGTCGGCTGTCATTTCAGCCAGGTGAATGCTGAATCAACCAGTCCGCTGGTGACTCAGGTCAGCAGATCGGTTGGGAATGTTGCCGCCACCCCAGCCCCGACAGAGTTAGGGGCACAAGAGGTGCGACCAGAGGCACTGCCAGAAGTACAGCCAGAGACGCGGCCAGACCAACCCGTATTGAATCAGTCCCAAACGGCCCCATCTGTAAATGGGTCAGTCACCGCAGATGCACCGGACACCGCAGCCCCCAAAATCCCCAGTTTGGCCCCGGCCAGCCCAGACAGCACCGCTTCGACAGCGGCCAGCTTGCAGCAAGACTACGGGCCAACAACTCCCCTGCCTGCGACCGGTCAGGTGACGATCCGCAGCGATATTCGCAGCCTCGACCTGAATCAGCTGATTGCGCCCTGCCCCAGCGATTCCAGCCCCTATGCCTTTGCCGAAAGCACCAACTATCGGGTGCAAATCTGCTCAGCCGAATATGACCCCTGGCAGCCCAAGTACTACATTGGTCAGTCCAAACAGGGCAACGAGGAGCTGCAAATCACCAGCACCGACCCGGCGGCAGCCCGCCAGCTGATCTTTAATCACGCTGGATATACCTATGTGCTCTATCGGGATGGTCGGGCTAGAACTGCCGATGGGTCAGCCAACGCCTATCTTCAGGTATTTACCCCGAGTGGAGAGGGCTACGCCGAAGCGCTGCTTTACTTCTACGAAACCAGCCCGCTCAACTTGCCCCAGTAGAACCTGCCCCAGTAGAACTCGTCCCAATAGAACTCGTCCCAGTAGGTTGAGTCGGTTGAGCGGCTAGGCAGTTATTTCAAGCTCAGGTTTCGCTGGCCATCAGGCTGAGTGCTTCTTCGGTGGCATCCCAGGCGTCGTCAAGGGCTTCGGCCATCAGCGGATCGTAGTAGCGCACCTCGTCAGCGAGCTTCAGCAGCTCATCTGAAAGTTGGGTCAGACGGGCTTCGGCGATTTGCCGCACTTTTTGGCGGGCTTTCTGCCGATGCTGGTAGTCGCTGCTGTGCTTTTTGCTGGGTACAGACGGCAAAATTTCGGGGTAGAGTTCGGCCTGAACTGCTTCAATGGCAGCGTCTTCAGGCAGAAATGCGGAGAGGCTGCCTAGGGTATTGGCGGCAGCGTTGGCGGCAGGATCATAGCCGCCCTCCAGATCAGTGTTGCTCGATTTAGTAAAGCTGCGGGGAAAATTGCGGTTGAGGTTCATGGATTTGTTCTCAAAAAAGGATGATATCGAGCTGCTGTAGCGACGCGATCAGGAGGTCACCAGCATCAAGTCCACCTCAGACCGACAAGCGGATTCTGAGAATGGTTAATATTTCTTATTCTGTATCTCCAGATACTACTACAAATAAAATTCCCGGCATTAGGAGTCTTGTAAAAATAACCTGAGCAGGCAAGGGGCTTAAGCCCCTTGTTCAAGCCAGTAGACCGATCCAGGTGATCAACTTATTCGTACAAGCTGCCTTACCTAAATCATGACTTCATATTGTTAAGTCTTATCTGAGGGGATTTCAGGCCAGCAGGGACGCGATAAACCCCTAAAGGTTCATTCAGTCTTCATAATTCTGCGGTTTCAACCCCATGAATCGACGGCTTACAATCGCCATAGATTCTGCATAGATTTCTGCTCAGAATTCAGATTTGTCCTCCAGTGCATCCCTCATCTACCCGAGCTCGCTTTGCTGAATTCCTCCGAGAAAACCTACAGACCCGACAGCCAGATTCGCCATCCTAGGAAGCTGTGGCGGGAGATGCGGCGCGATCTGCTGGCCTCGCGGGAGCTGGCCTGGCGTTTGATGGTGCGGGATCTGAGCGCCCAATATCGTCAGTCGTTTCTGGGGGTTTTTTGGGCCTTTGTGCCGCCGCTGGTGGCCGCGCTGGGGCTGACGCTGGCTAGCAACGCCAAGGTAATCAACATCGGCCCTACCGATATTCCCTACCCGGCCTATGTCATGTTCAGCATGGCCCTGTGGCAAACCTTTGTAGAATCGCTAAATGGCCCGATCCAGGCCGTAATTGCCGCGAAGCCGATGCTGGCCCGGATCAACTTTCCCCGCGAGGCAATTATTCTGTCCCAGCTGGGCCAGGTGGGGTTCAACTTTGGCATCAAGCTAATTCTGATCGCGGCCCTGTTCCTCTGGTTTCAAATTCCGGTAGCGGGCACGGTGGTGCTGGCCCCGGTGGCGCTGCTGCATCTGGTGGCCCTGGGTACGGCCATTGGCCTGCTGCTGGCCCCAATCGGCGCGCTCTACGAAGATGTCTCCCGCGGCCTCACCCTGGCGGTCAGCGCCTGGCTGTTCATCACGCCCGTGATCTTTCCGCCGCCCCAAACCGGCCTGTTTGCCCAGGTGGTTCGCTGGAACCCGGTGACGCCGCTGCTGGTGACGGTGCGCGAGCTGGCTACAGCGGGTACGGTGTCTGAACCCTTACAGTTCTGGCTGGCCAGTTTGCTGGGGGTGGGCGGGCTGCTGGTGAGCTGGCTCTTCTACCGGGTCGCCATGCCGTTTGTGATTGAGCGGATCAGCGCATGATTGAACCCCAGGCCATTCCCTCCCAGCTTCCGACCCAGCCAACAGCTCCGGCAACCAGCCTGCCTGAAGAGGAGCTAGTGCTGGTGGTGGAAGGCGTTTCCAAAAAGTTTTGTCGCAGCCTCAAGCGCTCGCTGGTCTACGGCTTGCAGGATATCGGCACGGAGCTGTTGGGGCAACGCAAGCCCACCTCAGAGCTGCGTTACAACGAGTTTTGGGCCTTGAAGGACATCAGCTTCAGCCTGCGTCGGGGCGAGGCGATTGGGCTGGTGGGAGCCAACGGCAGCGGCAAAACCACCCTGCTGCGGATGATCAGCGGTCTGATTCGGCCCGATGCGGGCTCGATCTGGGTCAAGGGCCGGGTGGCACCCCTGATTGCTCTGGGGGCCGGGTTCAGCCCGATTTTGACCGGGCGGGAAAATATCTACGCCAATATGTCGATTCTGGGCCTGTCTACCCAGGAGATCGACCAGCGGTTTGAGCAGGTGGTGGAGTTTGCCGAAATCGGCGAGGCGATTGATGCGCCGGTCCAGAGCTATAGCTCCGGCATGGCGGCCCGCCTCGGGTTTGCCTGCGCCATCCACACCGACCCGGATCTGCTGCTGATCGACGAAGTGCTGGCTGTGGGCGATGCCCGGTTTCGCGCCAAGTGCGAGCGGCGGCTGTCGGAGCTGCTGCAAAACGGCACGGCCTTTGTGCTGGTCAGCCATTTCTTCCAGGGGATTTTGAACACCTGCCAGACGGGGCTTTATCTGTCGAAGGGCCATCTGGTGGCTCAGGGCAGCGCCCGCGACATCATGGATCGCTACGAGCAGGATCTGTTCTCGATCAAGCGGGAGCCCGTAGCCTTTCCCTTCCACCTGCCGCCTAAATCCGCCGCCGAGAGCGCTGGGGCCGATCTGGTGACGATCGACTTTAAGGACGAGTCAGCCAGCCTGGTGGAAACGCCAGTCAGCGGCGAACCCCTGTCGATTTGTGTCCACTGTCGGGTGCGGCGACCGATCCAGGCCATGAGTCTGTTTGTGGCGATCTACCAGCCCGCCAAGGACAATAGCCTGGTGCTGCACCTGAGCAGCGCCTACGACCAGGAAACGGTGGCAGTGGCGGCAGGCGACTGCGAGCTGCGGGTCTACCTACCCCATCTGGGACTGCTGCCCGGCTCCTACACGCTCAGCGTCTATATCAAGGATGGGCCGCTCTACGTGCTGGACGCCTACGAGTCGATGCGGTTTAGTGTGGCGGGCAAGGCTAAGCTGAATCGGGGCCAGTATTTTCAGCCCCATGTCTGGCAGGTGTTCGAGTCTGGGCAGGTGTTCGAGTCTGGGCCGAGAGAATTTGAGCCGGGAGAATCTGTGGAGGGTGCATCATGAATCCAGCAGCCCCCCTGATCAGCGTGCTGATGCCGGTCTACAACAGCGCCCGCTATCTGAAGCCTGCGATCGACAGCATTTTGGCCCAGAGCTTCGGCGACTTTGAATTTCTGATCCTCGACGACGGCTCCACCGACCGCTCCAGCCAGATTCTCCAGAGCTACGCCGCCCAGGATGCCCGAATTCATGTCACCCGTCGCGAGAATCAGGGGGTTGCCAAATCCCTGAACCAGCTGATTGCCCAGGCCCAGGGCGAGCTGATTGCCCGAATGGACGCGGACGACATTGCCCTGCCCGACCGGTTTGCCCGCCAGGTGGCTTTTTGCAGCAGCACCCGCAAGTTATCTGCGTCGGCAGCGCCCTAGACTGGATCGACCCCAAAGGCCGTCGGGTGGGCCATTGTCCGATGCCGCTCGACGATGCCGAAATTCAGCGTCTGCTGCTGGGCGGGGTTTCGCTGCTACACCATCCCACGGCGATGCTGCGCCGGTCTGCCCTGCTACAAGTCGGCGGCTACAACGAAACCATGCAGGCTTCGGCAGATCTGGATCTGTGGCTGAAGCTAGGGGAAATTGGGGAACTGGCCAACCTGCCCGACACCCTGCTGCTCTACCGGCTGCACGCCAATTCAATTACCCAGGCCAAGCAGACCCGACAGACCCAGGATGCTCTGGCCGCCTGTAAACGCGCCTGGGCGAGACGAGGGATTCAGGGTGAGTTTATTCGCCCTCCGGCTGACCATCTACGGCAGCCTAGTTTCTGGCTGCGCTGCGGCTGGGATGGCTTCATGGCTGGCCAACGCGATGTGGCCCGACGCTGCGGCTGGCGGGCAATCACCCTCCAACCCCTGGCCTGGCAACCCTGGAAGCTCTGGGCCTGCGCCTGGCTCAAACCTTTGCCCAACTCTACTGGGGAAACCTGATGGGTCGGCCCCTGCTTCTGCCCCGGCTTCTGTTTCCCCTTCTGCCCCCTCTTCTATCCACACTGCCGTTCTGATTCCCACTGCTCGCCTATGGCTCCGCTGGTTTCTGTACTACTGCCGGTCTACAACGGTGAACCCTATCTGGCTGAAGCGGTCGAGAGCATCTTGCACCAGAGCTTCAGCGACTTTGAGCTGCTGATTATCGACGACGGCTCGCAGGATCGGTCGGGGCAAATTCTGCAGGCCTACGCCCAACGCGATACCCGGATTCGCCTGATCAGGCGGGCCAATCGCGGCCTGATTGCCACCCTGAACGAAATGCTGGATCTGGCCCAGGGCGAATTTCTGGCCCGGATGGATGCGGACGACATCGCTACCCCAGACCGGCTGGCCCTCCAGGTCCAGTTTCTCCAGCAGCACCCGCAGGTGGTCTGCGTCGGTGGCGCTTTTGACCTAATTGACGCCCAGGGCCAGGTGGTGCAGCAGGTGCCCATGCCCGAGCAAAATGCTGAAATCCAGCAGATGCTGTTGATTGGGCGGACGATCATCAACCATCCCTGTGCCCTGATCCGCAGCTCGGCCCTGCGGCAAATCGGCGGCTACGACCCGACCATGCGCACGGTCGAAGATCTGGACATGCTGCTGAAGCTGGGGGAAATTGGGGAGCTAGCCAATCTGCCCGACACCGTGCTCCAGTATCGGTTTCACTTTGGCTCAGTCAGCGCCCAAAACATGCTGTTCCAGAGCCAGATGGCTGAAGCCGCCTGTGAACGAGCCTGGCAGCGCCGGGGCATTCAGGGCCACTACGACGCGCCCCAGCCCTGGTATCGCCCCTCGCCCCATCCCGACTCCCGGCAGCAGTTCTGGCTGCGCTACGGCTGGTGGGCCTTTATGCAGGGCTGGCGATCTACGGCAGTTCGGTGCGGTCTGGGCGCAGTCTGGGCCAAACCTACCCGGATCGAGAGCTGGAAATTGCTGGGCTGTGCCCTGCTCAAGCCTGTGCCTCCGCCTCCGCCTGTACCCCAGACCCAGCCTGCTCCCATTGCGGTCTCAAAATAATTCCGGCCCCGAAGCCCTTGATCACAAACTCCCTGCCGCCGTTCAGTTTATGCCGCTGATTTCTGTTCTGATGCCGGTCTACAACGCCCAGCGCTATTTGCCCCGGGCGGTCGAGAGCATTTTGCACCAGAGCTTGGGAGACTTTGAGTTTCTGATCCTCGACGACGGTTCTACCGACCGGTCTTTGGCGATTTTGCAGCGCTACGCCCAGCAGGATGCCCGAATTCGGCTGCTGAGTCGGGCCAACCGGGGGCTGGTAGTCAGCCTTAACCAACTGCTGGAGCTCGCCCAGGGCGAGCTAATTGCCCGGATGGATGCGGACGACATCGCCCTGCCTGACCGGTTTGCCCAGCAGGTGGCTTTTTTGCAGCAGCACCCGCAGGTCGTCTGCGTCGGCGGTGCCCAGGACTGGATCGACGAGGCCGGACGCATCCTGTTGCGCCACCCGGAAGCCGAGCAAAACGCCGAGATCCAGGAACTGGCCCTGACTGGCCGCACCCCAATTAACCATCCCTCCGCCCTGATCCGCACCGCTGCCCTGCGGCAGGTGGGCGGCTATGATGCTGCGTTCTATCCGGCTGAAGATCTGGACCTGTGGCTGAGGCTGGGCGAAATTGGCGAACTGGCCAACCTCAAGGCCACGGTGCTCCAGTACCGCCAGCACAGCCAGTCGATTAGCGAACAGCAGCAGGCCCGACAGATCGAACGCCAGCGAGCCGCCTGCCAACGGGCCTGGCAGCGCCGGGGCATCA